>CALZFJ010000270.1 GCA_945645715.1 uncultured Prevotellaceae bacterium
GCACATGAATCCGGCGGTATCGGGCAGCTATGAGGGCGAGGTGCAGCGAGTGAAGGATTATCTCAACGAGCGCTTTGCGCAGCTCGACCGTATCATAGGCACTGTAGAGGTGGAAGTTACCAATCCCGACATCGACCAGGAGGAACTTGAAGATGATGGCACCGGTGCTGTGGAGCAGGTGAAAACGTCGAACCGCTGCCGTGTGGCAGTAGATGGTGCCTGTGTGCGTTTCATCGACACCGAGGGCGCTTATGCCATTTACACCATGTCGGGCACGATAGCCGATCGTGGCAACTGCTCGAGAGTGCTCTCTCGCCCGCTTGAGAGTGGCATCTATATAGTGGTGACACCCGGTGGCACAGCCAAGCTCATTGTGAAATAGCCGGCTTTGCAGTGCAAAAGTGGGATAATATGAAGGTCACTTTTTGCACTTGCCGACCAAAAAAATAATGTCATTTGACAGCAATAATCCAAAAGCCGAAAAATTTATTTCGGCTTTTGTTTTTAAGTTGTGTAAATTTTAGGTAAATTTGTGGTTGATTTGCATCATAATTGATTTGTGATAGGTTTTTCAACGGAATTGAACACTTTAATGGGTATGCTTTATGGAAACTAAGAAATACACCCCCGAAGAGGAAGACAGAATGATTAACAAGGCTTTTCAGGAGATGCTCTCAGGCTATTTGCAGAGCAATCACCGCAAGAAAGTCGAAATCATAGAGCGTGCCTTTAAGTTTGCCCGAGAGGCGCATAAGGGCGTTCGCCGTCGTTCGGGCGAGCCATATATCCTGCACCCGATAGCCGTGGCACGCATTGTGAGCCACGAGATAGGGCTGGGCTCAACCTCGATATGTGCCGCGCTGCTTCACGATGTGGTTGAGGATACCGACTACACGGTTGAGGACATTGAGTCGCAGTTTGGCAAGAAGATAGCACAGATAGTAGATGGTCTCACCAAGATTTCGGGTGGAATCTTCGGTGACCGTGCTTCGGCACAAGCCGAGAACTTCCGCAAGCTCCTGCTGACGATGAACAACGACATTCGCGTTATCCTCATCAAGATGGCCGACCGCCTTCACAATATGCGCACACTCGGCTCGATGCTGCCCAGCAAGCAATATAAGATTGCCGGCGAAACGCTCTACATATATGCACCGCTTGCCCATCGCCTGGGGCTTTTTGCAATCAAGACCGAGCTCGAAGACCTCAGTTTCAAATATGAGCACCCCGAAATCTACAAGGAAATCAACGAGAAGATAGCAGCTACCGCCGAGCACCGCAACTCGGTGTATGAGAAATTTGCCGCTCCGGTGCGGGAGCGTCTTGATGCTATGGGGCTGAAATACGACATGACAGCCCGCGTAAAGTCGGCTTACTCCATATGGAACAAGATGGAGTCGAAGCACATTCCGTTTGAGGAGGTGTATGACCTCTATGCTGCCCGAATCGTATTTCAGTGCGACAACGAAGCCGACGAGAAGAAACTGTGCTGGAACATCTACTCTGAAATCACCGACCTCTATCGCCTCCACCCCGACCGCACTCGCGACTGGCTCAGCACTCCCAAGGCTAATGGCTACCGAGCTCTTCACCTCACAGTGATGGGACCCGACGGCAATTGGATTGAGGTGCAGATACGCAGCGAGAAGATGAACGAGATGGCAGAGCGAGGCTTTGCCGCCCACTGGAAGTATAAGATAGGCGAGGGCGAGGAGGAGAGCGAGCTTGCCTCGTGGCTAAAGACCATTCAGGACATTCTGGAGAATCCCGAGCCCAATGCGCTCGATTTTCTCGACACCATAAAACTCAATCTTTTTTCGAGCGAGATTGTGATTTTCACCCCCAAGGGCGAGCTGTTAACATTGCCTGTGGGTGCCACGGTGCTCGATGTGGCATTCTCTCTGCACTCTGAAATAGGCACTCACTGCATTGCCGGCAAGGTGAACCACAAGCTGGTGCCGCTGTCGCAGAAGTTGCAGAGCGGTGACCAGGTGGAGGTGCTCACGTCGAACTCGCAGCAGCCACAACCCGAGTGGATCAATTTTCTTGCCACTGCCAAGGGAAAGACTCGCCTGCGTGCCGCCTTGCGTCGCGACCGCCGTGCCGTGATTGAGCACGGAGAAAAGGAATTTGCCGACTTCCTGCAGCAGAACGGACTTGAACCCGACAATGAGGCTATCACAAAGGTGCTATCGATGGAACACCTTCAGCATCGCGACGACCTTTTCTTCATGATAGGCTGCAACGAGATTGCACTCTCCGACAGCATGATAAGCCGTCTGAAGGGCAAGCCGCAAGCATCGCAGGGAGGCTTGTTCTCCAAGATTCTCCGCAATCCTTTTGCCGCCAAGCCTAAGGCTCCGGTTGAGGAGGAAACCATCACCACAATCGATGACAACATCGACAAGAAAAAGACCTACGTGCTCACCACCGAGAACGGAGTGAGCAACTATATGATAGCACCATGCTGTCACCCGATTCCCGGTGATGATGTGGTGGGATATATCGACGATGACCGCCATGTGGTGGTGCACAAGCTCACTTGCCCCAACGCCATGAGGCTCAAGAGCAGCTTTGGCGGACGCCTGCTATCGACAAAGTGGGACAACCGCACCGAGAAGTTCCTGGCATCAATCCACATTGAAGGCATTGACCGCATGGGCATCTTGCAGGAGCTTATCTACATTATTTCAACCAACATGGCAATCAACATACGCGGACTGAACATTGCTGCCAACGAAGGCGTTTTCAGTTGTGAGCTGACGGTGCTCGTTGAGGACACGAATGTTGTGACCGCCCTTTGCAAACAGGTGAAGAAGGTGAAAGGTGTGAACTCGGCAGCCCGAATGAACTAAACAAGCCACGATTTATGAAAAAAATTTTCGGCATAGGCAACGACGTGATTGTGCGAGTGCTTCTCGCAGTGGGAGCTATTGCGCTTATTTCTTATTTCCTTCCCAAGGAGAACAGGATAGATTACCACTATGCGCTTGGTCGCCCGTGGAACTATTCACTGCTCACAGCTCCATTTGATATTCCCATCAACCTCGACTCGGCGAGCGCAGCACGGCAGCGCGACAGCATTAACCGCACGTTTGTGGCTATCTATAAGCACGACACATCGGTTGACCGCAAGGCAATTCTCGAGTTGCAGCAGGCACTGCAAGGCACTACTCTCCCAGGACAGAAACGCAACCACCTGATAGAGAGCGTGCGCCGCATCTACGTAGATGGAATTGTGGATAATGCCACCTACGACCGCATTGCAGCCGGAGCACTCCCTGAGGTGCGATTTGTGGTGAACAATGTGGCTGAGCCTACTTCGACGGCAAAAATGCGCTCGGTGCGCTCGGCATACGCAATGCTCGACTCGATTTACCCCGATGTCGATACGCAGGCGGCTATTGACCGCGTGCGCATCACCCGATATCTGATTCCCAATGTGATTTGCGACTCAGCGGAGTCGAAGCGAATGATCGACCAGCTCTACCAGAAGGCTCTTGCCCCAATAGGAGTG
>CALZFJ010000271.1 GCA_945645715.1 uncultured Prevotellaceae bacterium
ACAGTCGATACCGCCAATTCGGCGGAGGAAGTTCTCTCCAAGGAGTTAACCGACTACCGCCTCTTTATCCTTGATGTGATGATGGGGGAAATGAGTGGATTTGAGCTGGCTTCTCACATTCGCCAAAATCAGGGTACAAAAAATATTCCCATCATAATATGTACCGCCAAAGACCGCGAGGAAGACCTGGTTGAAGGCTTCAATCGTGGCATCGACGACTACATTCGCAAGCCATTCTCCATGCGCGAGCTTGTTTTGCGTGTGAAAAGTGTTCTGCGACGCACCGAAGCTACCACCGGCAACAGCGATATGGTTAGCTGCGGCGAACTTGTGCTCGACATTGAGCGGAAACAATGCCACATTGCCGGTGAAGAAGTGGCACTGACCAAGAAGGAATTTGAAATCTTGCGCCTGCTGCTCTCCAACCGTGGTAAGATTTTCTCGCGTGAGGAAATTCTCGACAGTGTATGGGAGGACGATGTGCTGGTGATTGACCGCACAATCGATGTGAACATAAACCGCCTGCGGAAGAAAATCGGCAATTATGGAAATGATATAATCACAAAACAAGGTTTCGGATATGGCTTCAAAGAATAGTTTCAATTATCAGACTCGACTGTTTTTGCTCATTGTGGTGTTCACATGGGTGCTTACTTTTGCTTTCTTTATGCTCCAATATACACGCGAGAAGGAGTATAAGGCTGATACTCTAAATGCTCAGCTACAAGTGTATAACCGCGAACTCCTGCGTGCCATAGAGCGCGACTCATTGCAGAATTTTGCTGATGTGACAAAAGACTTTCGCGCCGACAGCATGCGCGTAACCATCGTGGATATGAATGGACACGTACTCTATGACTCAAATGGCGACATGAATTACAGCAACCACAGCAGCCGCAATGAAATCAGCGAAGCTGCGGCAACCGGGGTAGGCTATACCATAAGGCGACAGTCGGAAACCGATTCAAGGTATTATTTCTACTCGGCAACACGTGGGAAATCACTCATTGTGCGCTCTGCACTTCCCTATAATTCGTCGCTCTATGCCGACCTGAAAATCGACTCGGTGTATATCTGGCTTATTCTTGTCATTGCCGTGGTAGTTTCAATAATAGCTTATTTTGCCGCACGGCGCATAGGTCGTAATATCAAGAACCTGCGCGACTTTGCAGAACAGGCTGAGAGCGGAAATGCACTGACCTACGACACTGACAGCTTCCCCGATGACGAACTTGGTGAAATCTCGAAGAACATTATCAACCTCTATAAGAATCTCAAGGTAACGGCACAGGAACGTGATGAAAACCTGCGCAATGCCATGTTTGAGGAGCAAGAAAAGGTGAGGATAAAACATCAGCTTACCAACAATATCAATCATGAAATAAAGAATCCCGTGCATGCCATTCAGGCATGCCTCGAGACAATAATCAACAATAAAGACCGACTCGACCACAATGCAATCTTCGAATTGCTTCAGAGAGCCTACGATAATGTCAATCGACTCTGCTCGCTGCTTCACGATATATCGATAATCACTCGCATATCAGAGGCAAGCGACAAGATTGAGAAGCAAAACGTCGATGTAAGTCGCATAATAGATGATGTGAAGTCGTCGATAGCCGTCTATCCACCTGAAAAGCAGATGCGTATCAACGTGAAAGTGCCCGAAGGCGTAGTGATTAACGGCAACGAGAGCCTTGTGGAATCGATTTTCTTCAATCTTGTGAACAATTCAATCGCCTATTCGGGCGGACGCGATATATTCATCAGCCTCGATGAAGAAACAGCCGATTATTATCGCTTCACTTTTGCCGACAATGGCGTAGGAGTGAGCGAGGAGCATATCAATCGCTTGTTTGAGCGTTTCTACCGTGTAGATGAAGGCCGCTCGCGCAAAGTTGGCGGCACAGGACTTGGTCTCGCAATTGTGAAGAATGCCGTTCTGTTCCACCAAGGCACTATTTCGGTGAAAAACCGCCATGCGGGCGGACTTGAATTCACCTTTACACTCCACAAGTAAGAAAAAACGTGTAAATACACTTTCGGCAGATTCCCTGTTTTGGGGAATCGGGTGATTCCACACGCTTTTCCGGCAAATGAAACAAATAATATAAACGAACATAAAGTATTGATTATGAGTCCTATTTTCACAGTGATTATCATCATTTTGGCTCTGCTTGCCATACTTGATCTGATAGTCGGCGTTGCAAACGACGCGGTAAATTTTCTAAACTCAGCACTGGGTGCCAAAGTAGCGCCAATGAAGGTGATTCTTGGTGTGGCAGCCGTGGGAATCCTTCTTGGTGTGGTGACGTCGAATGGCATGATGGAGGTTGCGCGAAAAGGCGTCTTCTATCCTGAGATGTTCACATTCACAGAGATTATGATGCTTTTTGGAGGTGTTATGCTCACCGATGTGATATTGCTCAACACTTTCAATTCACTCGGACTGCCCACATCTACCACTGTGTCGCTCATCTTTGAGCTACTTGGCAGTGCCGTAGCCGTGACTGTGTATAAAGTTAGCAACGACAGCGGTCTCACCATTGCCGACATCGGCCAGTTCATCAATAGCGGAAAGGCACTTGTGATGATTTCGGGCATTCTTGTGTCGGTTGCAATATCATTTGTAGTGGGATCGGTTCTTATGTATTTCTCCCGAATATTGTTCTCTTTCCGCTACCAGAAAACATTCTCGCGATATGGAGCTATATGGTGCGGCGTTTCGATAGTAGGAATCCTCTATTTCGCCATATTCAAGGGAATGAAGAGCTCGGGTCTGTTTTCACCCGAATTGCTCCACTCGATCAACGACAACATTTTCATGGTTCTGGCAGTAGCTTGGGTGGCATCTTCGCTCCTTCTGCTGATATTGCAGAAGCTTAAAGTGAATATACTGAAGATAACAATTCTTTCGGGTACGTTTGCACTGGCTCTGGCATTCGCCGGTAACGACCTCGTGAACTTCATCGGTGTGCCGATTGCCGGTATCGACGCATATAATCTTGCGCTGAACAGCGGAAACGAGCAGATGCTTATGAGCGAGCTATCAAAACCGGCTCAAGTGAACCCGCTTCTATTGGTCTTTGCCGGCGTGGTGATGATTCTCACATTGTTTTTCTCGCGTAGTGCTATGCGAGTGGCACAGACACAGCTAAGCCTTTCGTCTCAGAATACAGAAGATGAGAAATATGGCTCGACATTATTCTCACGCACATTAGTTCGATTTGCCATTGCAGCCAATACTGCTTACAAGAAACTTATTCCCGGTTCCGTTTCAGCCAAGATTGAGCGTCGGTTTGAGCTATTGCCGGAGTCGGAGCGAGGCAATGTGTCCTACGATAACGTGCGTGCTGTGGTAAATCTTGCAGCTGCTGCGATACTAATCTGCATAGGAACATCATTTAAGTTGCCACTCTCAACCACCTATGTGGTATTCATGGTGGCTATGGGTTCGTCGCTTGCCGACCGTGCATGGGGACGCGACAGTGCAGTATATCGCATCACCGGAGTGATG
>CALZFJ010000272.1 GCA_945645715.1 uncultured Prevotellaceae bacterium
CTCAGGACTCGGTGTGGCGCACAAAAACATAGCATAGGTGTTTGGCATCTTCAAGGCATATTGCACTCGTGTGGGCAGCGGACCGTTCCCAACTGAGCTTTTCGATGAGACGGGAGCGAAGATTCGTGCCATCGGCCATGAGTATGGAGCAGTGACAGGCCGTGAGCGTCGCTGCGGCTGGCTCGACCTTGTGGCATTACGCTACACCATTATGCTCAATGGCGTTACGCAGCTCATCATGATGAAAAGCGACGTGCTTGACGATTTCGACACCATCAAGGTGTGCAACGAGTATCGCGTTAACGGCGAGGTGACAAAGGACTTCCCATTCAGCGTAGAGGCGAATGTGGAGCCGGTATATACCGAGATGGAAGGCTGGAAGACCGATATGACAGGCATTACCAGCGAGGCTGAGTTCCCGGCAGCATTCAAGAATTACATTGCCTACATAGAGCGTGAACTTGGCGTGCCTGTGACGATAGTATCGGTAGGTCCCGACCGCGCCCAGACCATCGTTCGCTAATCGCGGAATTTTCAATGAATGGCTGTGTCGGTTGCCAAGCAGGGCATTGGCGCAGCCATTTACCACATAAAGAAACTAAATCTACCTAAAACAACTGATATTGAGATGGCAAAGGTGAAACCATTCAAAGGCTTGCGTCCGCCTAAGGAATTAGTGGAGCAAGTGGCATCGCGCCCCTACGATGTGCTCAACTCAGAGGAGGCACGCCGTGAGGCAGAGGGTAACGAAAAATCGCTCTACCACATCATAAAGCCCGAAATCGACTTTGCTCCCGGCACCGATGAGCACGCACAGTGCGTATATGACAAGGCGGTGGAGAACTTCAAGAAGTTTCAGGAGAAAGGCTGGCTTGTGCAGGATAATGAAGAGAAATACTACATTTATGCCCAGACGATGAACGGTCGCACACAATATGGCATTGTGGTGGCAGCATGGGTGAACGACTATATGGAAGGTCGCATCAAGAAGCATGAGCTGACACGTCGCGACAAGGAGGAAGACCGCATGAAGCACGTGCGCATCAACGATGCCAATATTGAGCCGGTGTTCTTCTCGTTTCCCGACAATGAGGTGCTTGCCCGCGTGATTGCCGACACCATAAAGAAGGAGCCGGAATATGACTTCACGAGCGAGGACGGCTTCGGTCACCACTTCTGGGTGATCGACGACAAGGCTACGATTGATGCCGTGACTGAGGCGTTTGCACAGATTCCGGCACTATACATTGCCGATGGACATCACCGCTCGGCAGCAGCAGCCCTTGTGGGAGCGGAGAAAGCCAAGGCTAATCCCAACCATACCGGCACTGAGGAGTATAACTACTTCCTTGCTGTGTGCTTCCCGGCATCGCACCTCAATATCATTGACTATAACCGCGTGGTGCGCGACCTTAACGGACTCACCGTGGAGCAGCTGCTTGAGCGCATCGGCGAGAATTTCACCGTTGAGGCAAAGGATAAGGAAATCTACAAGCCTACGCATCTGCACAACTTCTCGCTCTATGTGGGAGGTGAGTGGTATTCGCTCACAGCCAAGCCCGGCACCTACAACGACAGCGACCCTATCGGTGTGCTCGATGTGACTATCTCGTCCGACTTGATTCTGCGCGAC
This sequence comes from uncultured Prevotellaceae bacterium, assembly GCA_945645715.1. Lineage (GTDB taxonomy): Bacteria > Bacteroidota > Bacteroidia > Bacteroidales > Muribaculaceae > CALZFJ01. Next base: position 1,634 of record CALZFJ010000272.1, read on the forward strand.
ATACTCGGCATTACCGACCTGCGCAGCGACAAGCGCATCGACTTTGTGGGTGGTATTCGCGGACTTGGCGAGCTGAAACGCCGTGTGGATAGTGGTGAAATGGCTATGGCACTGGCTCTCTATCCTGTGACGATGCAGCAGATAATCGACATTGCCGACTCGGGTAACATTATGCCTCCGAAAACCACATGGTTTGAGCCGAAGCTTCGTTCGGGGCTGGTGATACATAAGTTGTCTTGAGAGGTAAGAGGTAAGAGGTAAGAGGTGAGAGGTGAGAGGTAAGAGGTGAGAGGTAAGAGGTGAGAGGTAAGAGGTGAGAGGTAAGAGTGAGGGGGTTATTGTCAGGTGTGAGGGGCCTGAGTGTGATTCTCTTGAGAGTTGGGCAGAGTTAATTTTGAACCATATAATGATTTTGGTGAAATTGATCAGACTGAATAGGCTATATATGATGACGCTTTGTTGGGCATTGGCGGCTTCGCTGATGCTCACGGCGTGTTTTACAGGTGTGGAAAGTACAAAGGCTATCACCAAGAAAGATGTGAAGCGTGCGCTTGAAGGCACTGAGGAAGCTGTTGATGCCGAGCGAGGCAAGATGTATTCTGTAGCAAAGGCTTCATTTGCCGAGTGGCAGCCTGGAAAATTGTTCTATGTGACCGACGACAATGTGAAGTTGCTTTTTGCGCCAAATGCCGCAAGTGCAACGGCATCATTGCAGCAGCATTATCTGAGCTACAAGGGATATAGCACCGACACCTCGATTGATGGCAAGGATTGTGTGGTGATAGCGTTTGCCGATGAGGCGGGGAATGAGTATCTTTTGCCCACCAACAAGACTTTGGAGGAACTTTCGCAACCGCAATTGCCCTATTCCATACCATTCTTGATTGATATTGACGAGATTCTGCAGTTGCGCAGCATGCTTGTGGGCAAGGCTGTGTATGTGAAGTCGCCGCTGTGGTATGATGCGCAGGGAAATCTCATCACCGGACGCAAATTTGTGAAAGTTGAGATAAAAGATGTGCTTCCGGGCAACAAGGTGTTCCCCTACAAGGTGCGCTTTACCGATAGCGAAAGAGAGGCATATATGTTTATGTCGTCGGCACAGTCATCGGTGCAGAACCGCACTTATACCGACCTTTTCAGCGACAGTGATGTGCATCTTCGCTATCCCGAAATCAGCGACGATAACTGGGCGTGCATTATCAGAGGCGATGTGGCACTTGGCATGACGAAAGATGAGTGCCGCTTGTCGCTGGGAACACCCAAGACGATTGACCGCCGCCCCACCTATGATGGGTTGGTGGAATATTGGACCTACGACAATGGTGTGTATCTTATCTTCGAGGACGGGTTGCTGAGAAGATATAGGAAATAGTTTTTTTGTGATATTATGAAGATATTGTTTTTAGGGACCGGGACTTCGACAGGGGTGCCGCAGATAGGCTGCCATTGCCGCGTGTGCACCAGTAGCGACCCTCGCGACAAGCGTTATCGCGCCTCGGCTCTCGTGGAGGTAGATGGAAAACATCTGCTCATTGATTGCGGACCCGATTTCCGCTCGCAGATACTCAATGTGGAGAATCCGCAGATTGATGCAGTGCTTGTGACGCACAGCCACTACGACCACGTAGGTGGCTTTGATGATTTACGCCCGTTTTGTGCCATTCATAAGTTGCCGGTGTATGCCCGTGCCGATGTGCTCACCGATTTGCGCAACCGCATACCCTACTGCTTCCGCGAGCATCTATATCCCGGAGTGCCAACGTTTGAGCTGCATGAGATTACTGATGAGCCATTCAACTTAGAGGGAATAGAGATTCTGCCGCTAACGGTGTGGCACTACAAGCGTACCATTGTGGGCTTTCGCATAGGCAAGATAG
>CALZFJ010000273.1 GCA_945645715.1 uncultured Prevotellaceae bacterium
TTATAGGTAAGAGGTACTAGTACCTCTTACCTATATTTAAGCGGGGGAAGGCGTCGATGAAGCTGCCGGGGGTGATGTTGAAGATTTCCACGCTGCGGTGGCGGGCATAGCGTGCTATGGTGAAATAGGAGCGGAATGCCACATAGAAGCTCTGTAGAATCTGGTGTAGAGGATAGTTCATATAGTCTTTGCGAACGCGCTTCTCCTCGCGCTCGTCTTCCTTGTAGAAATGCGGCTGAATCGATACCACGCGGTTGTCGTCATCGACCGAGAGGGTGCGCGTCCACGAATGGTCGGCTCCTGCCACATAGATGGTGCTGAAACCGAGAGCTATTCCGAGCATTATTGATGGAATGAGCACGTTGCGAGGGCGTGGCATACCCAGATTTGCGCTGAAAGCGACATTTTCAAACCACGCGAAACCCTCGACGGGGGTGGTGTTGTAGAACACCACTGTGAGGTGCGAGTTGCCGGTGCCGAGTGATTTGGTCCGCATTGCTTTGGCGAAACGGTGAGGCACAAGGAGCGTCATCGCCCAGGAGACTTCGCAGCCGAGCACTTGCCACAGGCGCTGCACATTGGGTTGGTCGGTGGCTTGGAAGAAGTGTGGGTCGGCAAGTACGTAGTATTGAGGACGCAGGGCGAAGAAATCGTCGGCACAGGCGGCAAAATTCACCGCCAGCAAGGTGCGCTCGCGCAGAAATGGCATGTGATTGTCGATGGTGCCGCGCAGTGAAGGTCCGTTGCCGAGCACCACAAGCTCGTTGCAACCTGAGTGCTTGGGAATGTGAGTGCAAAGGCGCGATTGCAGCACTATTTTCGCTATGCTGAGCAGCGATTGCCACAGTGCGGAGACAAAATCATTCAACCGGTTCATATTTCAGTATAAAGTCGTTGGTTTTGCTGGAAGTAGTTTTGCGGCAGTAGTGCCTGAGATTGAGCAGATAGCGCAGCGTGAGCAGCGCGTAGGAAGTGTGAATGCCATTATCGCGCAGTGCGCGGTATTTCTCGATGGAGTTGAGCCAGAGGCTGTTGTACCATCGGGTGCTGAGCCCGCCTGTGCGCATCGACACCATGTCGAGCGGCATGTAGCCGGCTTTCACGCGAGGAATCCACAGCAAGCGCACAAACATCTCGAAGTCGGAAGCCACGCGATAGTCTTCGCGATAAAGACCGAAATCGGTGAACACACGTCGGCGGCAGTACATCGAAGGGTGAGGCGGAGCGAAGCCGAAGCGAAGCTGTGCGCGGCGGAAGTGCTCGCTTGAGTAGTAGCGCTTTATGGAGCGGGTGTTGAAGCGGTCGGTGTAGTGAATGTCGCCATAAACGAGGTCGAGCGATGGGTCGCTCATGGCGCGAGCCACACATTCGAGCACGGTGTCGCAGGTGAAATGGTCGTCGGCATGCAACAAGCCCACCACATCGCCCGAAGACATTGTGATGCCCTTGTTGATAGCTTCAAACACGCCGTTGTCGCTATCGACCACATATTTCAGCCTTCCACCAAATCGCGCAATCCAAGGCTCGACAATCGCCCGAGTGTTGTCGGTGCTGTTGCCATCGACGATGATATATTCAACGTCGGTGTAGGATTGGTTGTAAACACTTCTAATGGTGTCTTCGATAGTGGCGGCCTGGTTTTTGGTAGCCGTAATCAGGCTTATTTTCACCATACGATAATGATAAGTCTTTTCAAGTTGCCGATAATTTCGTTTTGCAAAAGTACTATAAAAAACTCATATAGCCTAAAGATTTGCCATATAACTCAAAAGCTTTCCCGAAAATTTTGCGCAATAATCCGGAAATCGCTGATTTAAGGCGTTAGAAATCGAAAGAATTGCTGATTTAAGGCGTTAGAAATCGGGAAAACTGCTGATTTAAGGCGTTAGAAATCGAAAGAATTGCCGATTTAAGGCGTTAGAAATCGAAAAAAGTGCTGATTTAAGGCGTTAGTATGAAAAAAATGCTTATCTTTGCAGCGATATAAATAGGTGAAACTATGGTAGATAAACGCATATTAGAGCAGGTGATCCAAGATCAGCATAACGAAATCGTTGCATTGCGAAGCGAGAAGCTGTGCTCTCGCAAGGAAGAAGAACAGGTGGATTTAGATTGCAATATGGCGCAAGTGGTGATTGGCGTGCACCGTAGTGGTAAATCCTCCTTGTGCTTTAATGTTCTAAATAAGCGCACCAAGAATTTTGCGTATGCCAATTTTGACGACGAGCGTCTTGCCGGCTTGCAAACGAGCGACTTGAATGTCGTGCTTGAGGTGTTATATAAGATATATGGCGATTTCAAGTATCTTTTTCTCGATGAAATTCAAAATGTGGAAGGTTGGCATCTGTTTGTCAATAGATTACTGCGACAGCGATTGCACATAGTTGTCACCGGCTCAAATGCCAAATTGCTGAGTGGCGAACTTGCAACTCATCTCACGGGACGAAACGACCAGATAGAACTATTCCCTTTCTCGTTTGCGGAGTGGTGTGAATGTAAGGGCGTGGAAACGAAATTGATTACCACTAAAGCTGAGGCACAGAGGCGGGCTGCATTTGATGAATATCTAAAGCAAGGTGGTTTCCCGGAGTTGCTACACAAGAAATCGAGGGAATTGTATATAAGTAACCTTATGAACAGCATTCTGAAGCGCGATATAGAGCAACGCCACAATATAAGGTGCGTTGATGCTTTTGAGCAATTGGCACATCACTTGATGAATGTAGCACCCACTATAGTTGTTGAAGAAGACCTTGCCACAATAGTTGGGGTGAAGTCGAAACATTCCATAAACAATTATATAAGATACCTGAAGGAGGCTTATCTGCTTATAGAAGTGAAACGCTATTCAAAGAAAAGCCGAATGAGGGTAAGGGCAGAGAAAATCTATCCTATCGATGTGGCTTTGATGGATAGCCGTCCCAATGCTTTTGTGGGAGACAACTTGGGGTGGCGATTAGAAACTGTGGTGTGTATTGAGTTGATGCGCCGCAATCGCTATAAATTCTGCGACATATACTATTATAAAAGTACAGGTGGCTATGAGGCTGACTTTGTGGTGTGCAAGGATAATGTGGTTAGGGAGGTGTATCAAGTGTCGTATGATATAACAAGTGAGAAAACGCGCAAGCGTGAGATAAGAGGGTTGCTTGCTGCATCGAAAGAAACCCGATGCGACAATCTTTATTTGATAACTGATTTCCATCGAGAGGAGGTCGTTGTGGAGAATAAAGTGATACATATATTGCCGGCATACGAATGGCTGATTGAATAATTATGTATGGGGATATGTTTTACAGCATATTTAACGAGTTTTAACCAATAAAGAGGGGTGTTGTTTTTGGAAAATGATTTAATTTGCCATTGAATTGGTGGGGTGTTGGCGTAGCACCGGCACAATCAATTCGGCGGGTTGAATACACAGTTGAACTTTTATTTGATATTATTTGCAGTCCTTCTAATATCGCATAATGATTCACCTGAATAT
>CALZFJ010000274.1 GCA_945645715.1 uncultured Prevotellaceae bacterium
GGTGTGGTGTTCATCCACGTAGAGGTCGCCATCGACGGTTATATTGAGGTTCATTCCCGAGTGGCGAGCAATCTGATGGAGCATGTGGTCGAAAAATCCCAGCCCGGTTGAGATGCTGCTTTGTCCGCTGCCGTCGAGGTCGAGGCTGATTGAGATTTTCGTCTCGCTCGTGTTTCGCACCACGCTTGCACGGCGGCTTCCGCAGCGCAGGAAGTCGCTTATGCGGTCCCAGTCGCCGGTCACGAGAGCCACACAGTCGCCCAGTCCCGCTTCAGCCACAGCTTTTGCACCGCCTTCGGCATCGCTGAAGAAGATGGCCTTAGCCCCGAGGTTGCGAGCAAGCATCACATCGGTGAGGCGGTCGCCAATCACGAAAGAGCCGGCAAGGTCGTAGTCGCCGGCGGTGTATTTTCCGAGCAGGGCAATTCCCGGCTTGCGTGTGGGAGCGTGTTCGTGCTCAAAAGTAGTGTCGATGACAATGTCGTCAAAGGTCACCCCCTCGCCGCGCAGCGTGTCGAGCAGCAGACGGTGAGGAGGCTCGAAATCCTCAGTCGGGAACGAGGGCGTGCCCAGCCCGTCCTGGTTGGTCACCATCACCAGTTCAAAGTCGAGAGTTCGGGCAATGAATGCCATGTTGCGAATCATGCCGGGTATAAACTTGAACTTTTCGAGCGAATCGAGCTGGTAGTCGATAGGCGGCTCCACCACAAGAGTTCCGTCGCGGTCGATAAATAGGGCACGCTTCAGCGGCTTCTTTGCAGTCGCAGTTTCAGTCGTTGATGTATTCGGGCTATTCTTTTCCATATTCTTTGAGGGCATTAATGAGTATTTCATTCTCCTCGGCAGTTCCCACTGTGATACGCAGGCAGCCAAGGCACTTCTCCACGCGGTTGCGGTTGCGCACAATGATTCCGCCGGCGCGCAGATAGTCGTAGATGGCATCGGCATCGCTCACGCGCACCAGCACGAAGTTGGCATCGGTGGGGTAGATGTGCTTCACGCAGCGCAGCGAGCCGAGAGCCTCGATGAGCCATTGCCTGTTGGCTGTGAGCTGCTTCACCCATGCAGCCACCTCGCTGTGCCGCTCCAGGCGGTCGATGGCATATCGCTGGGTGAGGAGATTGATGTTGTAGGGATATTTAACCTTGTTAAAAATACCGATAATTTCAGCCGAGGCGTAGGCGATGCCAAGACGCACCGATGCACTTCCCCACGCCTTCGAGAGCGTCTGCATCACTATGAGGTTGGGCAAGCTGTCGAGGCACGACAACATTGAGCCGCGGGTGGAGAAGTCGATATAAGCCTCATCAACCACCACAATGCCCGCAAAACGGCTGCAAATGGCTTCGATCTCGTCGAGCGCGAAGGCATTGCCGGTGGGATTGTTGGGCGAACATATCCACATCACCTTCGTGCGCTCGTCGGCAGTGGCAAGCATGGCAGCGGCATCGAGTGAGAAATCGTCGGTGAGCGGCACGCGACGGTATTCCACATCGTTGATGTCGGCACACACCTCATACATGCCGTAGCTTGGCGACATAGCCACCACATTATCCACTCCGGGGCGGCAGAAGGTGCGATACACCACATCGATGCACTCATCGGAGCCTACACCGAGGAAAATCTGCCCGGCAGCCACTCCGCGTAGCTGCGCAATCAGAGCTTTCACCTCCTGCTGGAGAGGGTCGGGGTAGCGGTTGTAGGGGTTGTTGAAAGGATTCTCGTTGGCATCGAGAAATACCGATGCAGCACCCGTAAATTCGCTTCGTGCCGAGCTGTAGGGTACGAGATTCCATATATTGGGTCGTACAAGAGCTTGTAGATTCATGACACGTAGGGTTTATAGTAGATGAAAATATTATGATTTGCCTTTGAGCGAGTCAAGGCGCACTGTCACAGCAAGGCGGTGAGCCATCAGGTCCTCATTTTCGGCAAGAATCTCTATGGCAGGACCAATTGAGGCAAGCCCCTCGGGCGTGAGGTGCTGGAAAGTGATTTTCTTGGTGAAACTGTCGATGTTCACGCCGCTGTAAGCCTTCGCATAGCCACTTGTGGGCAGAGTGTGGTTGGTGCCCGACGCATAGTCACCGGCGCTCTCAGGCGAATATCCGCCTATGAACACCGAGCCGGCATTCTCCACCCTTGCCGCTATTGCCTCGGCATCAGTGCGGTTGATTATCAGGTGCTCGGGTGCATACTCATTAGCAAACGCCATCACCTCATCATCGTTGTGCAGAAGAATCACACGGCTGTGTGCAAGCGACTTGTGCATCATCTCTTGTCGGGGCAGGGTTGCGAGAAGTTCTTCAATCACTACCGGCAGTTTAGCAGCAAATGCGGCATCGGTGGTGAGCAGAATTGACTGGCTGTCGGGACCGTGCTCGGCTTGCGAGAGGAAATCGCTTGCCACAAAACGTGCATCGGCAGTACCGTCGGCAATAATCATCACCTCCGACGGTCCGGCAGGCATGTCAATAGCCGCTGCACCGAGGCTCACCTGCTGCTTAGCCTCCATCACGAAGCGGTTGCCCGGTCCGAAGATTTTGCTCACGCGCGGCACGCTCTCAGTGCCGAAAGCCATGGCTGCGATGGCTTGTGCGCCACCCACCTTGTAGATTTCGGTCACGCCCGAAATGCTTGCCGCGTAGAGTATTGCCGGGTGCACTTTCCCGTCTTTTCCCGGTGGAGTGCACAGCACAATCTTGCGGCAGCCAGCAAGGCGTGCCGGAATGGCAAGCATCAGCACCGTGGAAAACAGCGGCGAGTTGCCACCGGGAATGTATAGCCCCACGCGCGTGATAGGCACAGCCTTCTGGCGGCAAGTAACGCCGGGCACGGTTTCCACCACAATCTCCTCCATGCGTTGAGCCTTGTGGAATTTCGAAATGTTCTTAGCAGCCACGGCAATGGCATTCTTCAGCTCGTGAGGCACGGCATCAACCGCTTCGGCTATCTCATCGGCAGTGACTTTCAGGCTGCCAAGCTGCACACCGTCGAACCGGGCAGCCATTTCGCGCAGAGCCACATCGCCACGCGAGCGCACATCGGCGATAATCGCAGCCACAGTGTCGTGCAGCTCGCGCGTTTCAGCCACGGCGCGTGTCATCAGCGACTGCCACACATCGCGCTCAGGATATTCATATACACTAATAGTTTCCATCATCAAAAATAACTGTTATAGTTAGCCTACTCACAGCACCATCTTCTCGATGTTGAGCACAAGCAGCCCCTCGGCGCCGGCACTTTTCAGCGCATTGATAATCTCCCAGAAGTGCTTCTCGGGAAGCACAGTGTGCACCGAGCACCACTCCTCGTCGGCAAGCGGCAGGACAGTAGGGCTTTTGATTCCCGGCAGCACCGCAAGTACATCGGCAAGCTTCGCCTTAGGCACGTTCATAAGAATGTATTTCTTGCCTTCGGCGGCTTTTACAGCCTCGATGCGGAAGAGGAGCTCGTCGAGAATCTCCTGC
>CALZFJ010000275.1 GCA_945645715.1 uncultured Prevotellaceae bacterium
TTAGGACGCAAGATTTTCATTCTTGAAAGAGCAGTTCGATTCTGCTATGGGCTACGAGTGGTGCTAAGTCGCAAAGACTTGGCACCTTTTCGCTTATCTATGCTAAGCGCACCCGGTGCCGGATGTGCACATTCCTTCAAAAATAGGGTCAGGTGCAAAAGCCGGTTGAAATTTGTTGGTCGCCGGATGGCGACCGTCTTGCCTCGTAACCGCGGGTTAAAAACCTGCGGACACCGAAGCGAAAAAGATATAGCGTGCCGATTAGGTACGCTGCTGAAGTGATTCTCGGTGGGGCTGTGATGAACGAAAAGGCAAGCCCGGCAAATCCCATTGGAGGAATTGCCGGGCTTACTTGTGGGAGTATGCATTAGCCCGCGCCGTTGTGATGGTGGGCTTATGTTTGTAGTGATTATGCGTCGATGTTGGCGTAGGTGGCGTTTTCTTCGATGAACTCGCGGCGCGGAGCCACGTCTTCACCCATCAGCATGGAGAAGATGCGGTCGCTCTCGGCGGCATCGTTGATGTGAACCTGCTTGAGAATGCGGCTTTCGGGATCCATAGTTGTTTCCCAAAGCTGTTCGGGATTCATCTCACCAAGACCTTTGTAGCGCTGAATCTTAACCTGCTTCTCCTCGCCGCCGCCGTAACGCTCGATGAATTGGAACTTCTGCTGCTCGTTCCAGCAATACTCGTGCACATTGCCCTTCACGCACTTGTAGAGCGGCGGAGTGGCGATGTAGAGGTAGCCATTCTCAATGATTGCACGCATACGGCGGAAGAAGAACGTCATGAGCAGCGTGGCGATGTGGGCACCATCGACGTCGGCATCGGTCATGATGATAATCTTGTGGTAGCGCAGTTTGGAGAGGTTGGCAGCCTTGGGGTCCTCCTCGGTGCCGATGGTCACGCCAAGGGCGCGGAAGAGGTTCACAATCTCCTCGCTGTCGAACACCTTGTGCTCCATAGCTTTCTCCACGTTGAGGATTTTACCACGAAGCGGAAGGATAGCTTGGAACTCGCGGTTACGACCCTGCTTTGCCGAGCCACCTGCCGAGTCTCCCTCGACGAGGAAGATTTCGCTGTCTTCGGCGTTGCGCGACGAGCAGTCGGCGAGCTTGCCCGGCAGACCGCCACCGGTGAGCGGACTCTTGCGCTGCACCTTCATGCGGGCATTCTGTGCGGCGTGGCGGGCAGTGGCGGCAAGAATCACCTTTTCGATGATAGCTTTAGCCTGCGACGGGTGCTCCTCGAGGTAGTTGCCGAGAGCCTCGCGTACCGAAGTCTCCACAGCGCCAATCACCTCGTTGTTGCCGAGCTTGGTCTTGGTCTGACCCTCAAACTGGGGCTCAAGCACCTTCACCGAGATAACGGCGGTGAGACCCTCGCGGAAGTCGTCCTTGCTGATTTCCACCTTCACCTTTTCGAGCATCTTTGAGTCTTCGGCATACTTCTTGAGCGTAGCGCCAAGACCGCGACGGAAACCGGTGAGGTGTGTACCACCTTCAATAGTGTTGATATTGTTTACAAACGAGTAGATATTCTCATTGAACGAAGTGTTGTAGGTCATAGCCACCTCCACGGGGATACCCTGACGCTCGGTGCTGATGTGGATTACATCGTTGATGAGGTGCTCCTTGTTGGAGTCGATGTAGCGAACAAACTCGTCGAGACCGGTGTCGCTGTGGAAAACCTCTGTTTTAGGATTTCCCGCCTCATCGAGATTGCGCAGGTCGGTGAGGGTGAGCGTGATACCGGCGTTGAGGAATGCCAAGTCGCGCAGACGTGTGGCGAGAGTGTTGTAGTCATATACGGTCTCAGAGAAGATTGAGTCGTCGGGGTGGAAATATACCGATGTGCCGTGCTCGTCGCCACACTCGCCGATAACTGCTACGGGAGCCTTGGGGTGGCCGCAGCTGTACTCCTGCATATAGATTTTGCCTCCGCGGCGCACTTCGGCGCGAAGGTAGGTGGAAAGGGCGTTTACGCACGATACACCCACACCGTGCAGACCGCCCGACACCTTGTAGGAGCCTTTGTCGAACTTACCACCGGCATGCAGCACTGTGAGCACCACTTCGAGGGCACTTTTGTGTAGCTTCTCGTGCTCATCGACGGGGATACCACGGCCGTTATCGACCACCTTGATTGAATTATCCTCGGTGATTGTCACCTCGATGTGGGTGGCAAATCCGGCAAGGGCCTCGTCGATGGAGTTATCGACAACCTCATAAACCAAGTGGTGAAGACCCTTGGCGCTGGTGTCGCCGATATACATTGAGGGGCGCTTGCGCACAGCCTCCAGGCCTTCGAGCACCTGGATATTATTGGCTGAATACTTCTGTTCTTCTAATTCTTCCTCTGTCATTATCTTATCTTCATTTCTATTTCACAAATTGACTAAATGGCTTCAACGCGGGTGCTTGCGGCACTCACGAAATAAGCAAACAAAAATACTAATTTTTTGCGACATGGCGAAATTTTTCAGCCTAAAAAAGGTGAAAGACCGGGACCAATAAGACCAATAAGACCAATTAGACTAATTAGACTAATTGTGGATTAATGGGGCTGTGAGTGGTGAGAGCAGATGCAGTGGGGGTCGCGGGCGACGGAGATGGTGTGGAACTGCATGGTGAGTGTGTCGGCTATGAGGAGGCGGTCGGTGAGTAGGGTGCCGGCACCGGTGAGGTATTTAACTGCTTCGGTGGCTTGCAGGCAACCAAGCATTCCCACCACGGTACCCATCACTCCGGCTATGGCGCACGACATTTCGCCCTCGGTTGCCGAGGCATCGGGGAACACACAGCGATAGCACGCCGTGCCCGGAAGGCAGGTGAGCATCTGTGCTCCAAACCTGAACACTCCGCCTATCACAAACGGCTTTCGGGCAGCCACACAGGCATCATTAATCATGTATTTAGAGCAGAGCGAGTCGGTGCAGTCGATAATGAAGTCATAATCGGCGACAGTGTGGTGTATAGAGCCTTGGTCGAGGAATTGCTGATGGGTGATTATATTGATATTCGGATTGATAGCACGCATTTTCTCGGCGATTGATTCAGTCTTAGGTCGCCCCAAGTCGGGCGTGAAGTGAGCCACTTGCCGGGCAAGGTTGGAAAGACTCACCACGTCGCCATCGGCAACGCCGATAGTTCCCACACCGGCGGCAGCAAGATAGAGGGCAGCGGGAGAACCAAGTCCCCCGGCACCCACAAGCAGCACACTGCCTTCGGCGAGGCGTTGCTGCCCCTCTTCGCCAATTTGTGGCAGCATAATCTGGCGGCTATATCGCTCGTGCAATTCCTTTGTCAGTTCCATATTCTTTTGGCCATTCATAGCAATTTCGGGGTCAAATTTACGGCAAAAAACGAGTAAAAAGCACTAAATATAGATTATTTAATATAGATGTGTCAATAAATTACCCATCTGCCCGCTAACTTTGCAGCAAAATAATACGTATGGCTTCAAGAGG
>CALZFJ010000276.1 GCA_945645715.1 uncultured Prevotellaceae bacterium
CTCTCGTCATCTTCATGCACGGAGCCGGTGAGCGAGGCATCGACAACGAAAAGCAGCTCACTCACGGCGCACAAATGTGGCTCAACCCTATCAACCGAAAGAAATATCCCGCTTGGGTGGTGTTCCCGCAGTGCCCTGAAGATGGCTACTGGGCTTACGATAAACGCCCCGATTCGTTTGCTCCCGACGCTATGCCTATCCTCAACGAGCCTACGAAATATATCAAGCTCGTACGCGGATTGGTGAACAAATATATCGGCGAGGGAAATATCGACGTGAACCGCATCTACCTCGTGGGACTTTCGATGGGTGCAATGGCTGTATATGACCTTGCCGAGCGTTATCCCGGAATCTGGGCTGCCGCCGTGCCCATCTGCGGCTCGGTCAATCCCAAGCGACTGAAGAATTGCCGCCCAGTGGCTTTCAGCATCTATCACGGCGATGCCGACAAAGTGGTGCCTGTGGAGGCTTCCCGCCAAGCCTACAAGCGACTAAAGGAAATCAGTGCCAGCGTGGAATACAAGGAATACCCCGGCTGTAGCCACGGCAGCTGGAATCCCGCCTTCTGTGAGCCAAACTTCATGAAGTGGCTCTTCAGCAACACCCGCCGCGACCACTAACCCGCCATTGCCGGGCTATAATATAACAAATGGCAGAGTGACTGTAATTGAGCGTTCACTCTGCCATTATTGTATCGATTCATTGTGCTGTTTATTCCTTTTCTTTTGGTTTGTTTTCGGAGGTTTTTTTGAGGCGGCCGGAGCGACGCAGGGCTTCGGCGATAATCCACTGAAGCTGACCGTTGGTCGAGCGGAACTCATCGGCAGCCCACGCTTCCACCGCTGCCATTGTGCGGGCATCGATGCGAAGTACGAAACTCTTTGTCTTGTTACTATCCATTACCTCTTTCTAAAAAATTAGTGATTCAGTGTTCCGGTATTAACCACGGGCTGTGCCGACTCATCGGAGCAGAGCACCACAAGGAGGTTGCTCACCATTGCAGCACGCTTGTCGTCGTCAAGCTCAATCTTCTCATCAGCGAGCTTGTCGAGAGCGAGTTTCACCATGCTCACGGCACCTTCCACAATCTTCTCGCGTGCCGATACCACTGCGGCAGCCTGCTGGCGGCGCAGCATAGCTGCGGCAATCTCGGGAGCGTAGGCGAGATAGTTAAGTCGTGCCTCTACCACTTCAATTCCTGCCATTGCAAGGCGCTCATTGAGCTTGTGCTCGAGCTGCACATTGATTTCGTCGCCACCCGAGCGAAGTGTAAGCTCGTTCTTCTCAATCTGCGACGAGTCGCAAGTGTCGTCGTAGGCATATTGTCCGGCTACTTCACGCAGCGCAGCATCGCTCTGAATGCGCACAAACTTCTGCAGCTCGTTCATGCGTGCCTTAGCCGACGTCTGCTCGGCGCTCTGTGCATCAACCTCAAACATTGCCTTGTAGGCGTCCTTGAGCTTCCACACCATCACCAAGCCAATCATGATGGGGTTACCCACTTTATCGTTCACCTTGATTGGCTCCACATCGAGGTTGCGGGCACGCAAGGTGAGCTTCTTGGTCGATAAGAACGGATTTGTCCAAAAAAAGCCGTTTTTGGAATAGGTGCCCACATATCGGCCAAAGAACACCATCACATATATCTCATTTGGTTCAAGCATACCGAAGCCGCAGAGGAAGATGAAGCACACTGCCATCATCGCCACACCTCCGCCAAACCACCAGCCACAGTCGGTGGTTGCGCCTTGATAAAACATCCAGGCACACGCAGCCAAAAGTGCGAAAAAGAGCACAAGTGCTACAAATCCATTCATTACGAATCCATTAAATTTTCTTTCTTTCGTTTCCATAATTCCTATTTTCTAGTTTTAATATAATATCATTTTAATATCACAAAGAAAAGAAGAAATTTCCATATCCGCCAAATATTTAACGCTCCTTAACGCGAAGACAATGCGCCACCCGGAGACCAATTAGACCTATTAGACCTATTAGACCAATAGGATAAGAAATTTTGCGGTGGTGATGGGATCTTTCGGAGATTTTGTGTAGATTTGTGGAAAAATTCTGCAAAAACCATTGATTATGCATAAAAACAGACTTATTCGCGCTCTGGCAGCAGGAGCTGTGGCTGGTGCTGCGGTTTCGTGTGGCACTGCGCCTACCGACTATATTCTTGTGTGTGGCACCTACACCGACACCGATAGCCACGGCATCTACTCGGTGCTTTTTTCAGGCTCCGACGGCTCAATGACGGTGATTGACTCGGTGCATGCCGAGAATCCATCGTATGTGGCAATCGCCCCCGACGGACGCCATGTGTATGCCGTTGGCGAAAGCGGAGGCAACTCGTGCGTATATACGGTGGATTACGACGCTGCTACCGGGCATTTCGGCAACGTGGAGCGCACCGACACGGTGGGTGCCGACCCTTGCTTCATAGCCATTGCCGGAAAGCAGATTGTAACTGCCGACTATAGCGGAGGCTCGGTATCGGTATTCGACCTCAACGCCGACGGGAAGATTGCCGGCCGCTCGCGATGCGACCTGTTCACAGGCTGCGGCGCCGACTCGGTGCGCCAAGCCTCGCCCCATATTCACTGCACAATGCCTTCGCCCGACGGACGGATAATGCTGGTATCCGACCTCGGCACCGACCGCCTCTATCGCTACGCCATAGGCGCAGAGGGCGCGACGCTCACCGACACCATGCAGCTTGCACCGGGTTTCGGTCCGCGCCACATTGCATTTGCCGCCGATGGCAAAATGTGCTATGTGATAGGAGAACTCAGCGGCGATGTTGCCGTGATTGATGTGGATAGCCTCACCGTGAAGCAGACAGTGACGTGCGACACCCTGCATGTGCGCGGTTCGGGCGATATTCATCTGAGCCACGACGGACGCTTCCTATATGCCTCAAACCGCCTCGAAGGCGATGGAATCAGAGTATTTGCCGTAGATACCCACGGACTGCTCACCGACGTGCAATACCAGCCCACGGGAAAGCACCCGCGCAACTTCTTCATCACTCCGTGCGACCGCTATCTGCTCGTTGCAGCACGCGACGACAACAGCATCACGGTGTATAGCCGCGACGTAGCCACCGGTCGCCTCACAGCCACCGGGAAGACGCTGCATCTGCCCCACCCTGTGTGCATCACCACTATTCGCTGAGCAAGGCTTCTATTTCGGGATACCCGGCGATAATCGCATTAAGCGCCATTGTGTTGCGGTCAGTCCCGCCCTTGAAGTTTGTGGTCTTTAGCGACAATTCCTTGGGCTTCTTCAGTCCACGAGGCTTGTTGTGCCCGAAAGGCACCGGGATTGTAGGGAATCCATTGAGCACACCGGCAGCCCAGAACCAGATGTCGTCGGTGCTCGGAGCCAGCTTAGTGAACAAATCCACATCGAGCATATCCTCGCGCAGCGCGTGAGGCGGATAAAGCACGCCTCCCACAC
>CALZFJ010000277.1 GCA_945645715.1 uncultured Prevotellaceae bacterium
CCACATGCTTGCCCTTGAGGACGGTGATATACTCGGCGGCGCGTTCGGCACCCACTTTCACGGCTGCATCGCACTTCTCGGGGCACGTCTTGGCACACTGCTTGGCACATTCAGCCTTCGGACAGCAACTTTTGCCGCCATCGGCGCGTGCAACACACTGTGTGGTAACTGCAAGCACCACCATGGCAAGAAACTTCACGAAAATCCTATTGTGTATCATAATTCTTGATTAAAAAGTTTTTTGTGGGGATTAACGCTGCAAAAATAGGAAAAAGAAGCATATCAAGCACAATTTTGCGCAGAAAAATCATCTGAGGCGTGCAAATTTCTTGCACTCCATTACACAATTTTTGAATTTTTCAGTGAAATCCTTTTGAAATAGAATTTTTCAAGCTATCTTTGCAATTGCTTTTGGGCAATTATTTGGAAACGAATGTGTTAATTATGCTTTCTATATACTGTTGTATTATCGCGTAATTGCCGTGTAGGGCGTTTCACAATTTGCCATAATGCGTAGGCAATGAAGAGTGCCATATAAAGCTTAATCACTAATATCGCTTAACTGCTAATATTTTATCTTTAATTAAATACAATATGAAATCAAAGTTATCATTATTATTGTTGAGTTGCCTCATCTGTTTTGCAGTCGGTACATTGCAGAGTTGTTCCGACGACGATGACGACAACACTCGTGTCATTACAATCGACCCCAACCATCACCCTATACTTTTGGGTACATCAAAAAGTGACACTTACAAATTAGGAAACTCTGTGACCGTTCGTTCGGAGAGCGGACCCAAGAAACATCAGGATAACAGGTCGAGCGACAATTTTTCTACATCAACACTCAAGAATGGAGAATATGGCACTCCAAAATATATGGTTGTGTCGTGCCCCGAGAATGTAAGTTTCAGGGTGTGCATTGACGAAAAAGGTGTTGATGGTGAACTGAACGATGATGTTTATAATGGCGCTATTTTGCCTTACGAAGACAGTGACAAATTCTACATTGCCAATCCAAAAAACGCCTCAAGCAATTTTGATGTGAAATTCACAGCATTCTATCCCGAGCCAAATTACACATTCACAAGTTCGCCGGGTCGTGCTCTCGTAGGTCAGGATCATCGTGCAGGCTTCAACTTCGTGTTGCCTACCAACTTTGCACGTTTCAAGGTACATTGCTCTAATCCTGATGCTACTTTTGGAATCTATGAAGATGTCACGGGAAGTGACAACAAGATTGCCCTCAACGTGAAAGACGGGGATTATATCAATCTTTCGTGCTCGAAGCGCAACTATTATCTATATTCGCCCAATAGTTCAAAACCATTCCAGGTGCTCTTTGAGCCGGTTACAGTGGCGTGGATGTCCGAGCTTAGCGATGACTTATCAATTGCCGACATATCAATGGTGGGCACTCACGACACAGGTACGTATGCACTGGAATACAATATAACCGGAGATTCGAAGTGCCAGAATATGGATATTCGCCAGCAGCTTGAGTTTGGCGTGAGATATTTCGATTTGCGCGTAACCGATGATATGGAACTGGAGCATGGAGGACTGCCGTGTGATGTGTCGTTTGACCACGTAGTCACACAAACCACCACTTTCCTCGACGAAAACCCGAAAGAAGCTGTAATCTTTGAAATCACCGGCGATAAATTCGGGAACAATTTTAAATCCTATTTGGAAAGTCACCCCTCTGCTAATGATTATTTCTGGATGGGCAACACAGTGCCAACGCTGGGCACGTTAAGAGGCAAAATCATGATTGTACGCCGATATAGCATCGGCTCGGAGCCACAAGGTCTGGATTTCTACAGCAATGGAGTTTGGCCTGACGACTGCTCAAAGGAAGGCACTAATCCCGATGGCGTGAAATACTTCATTGAGGACCGTTACTTCAAAGCTTTCCCTATCGTAGAACATGACACGCACGAGAAAACCACCTTGCTCAACGAAGCCATTGACTTCAAGCTCGCCAACAAGGGCGTGCTCTGCATTGCATTCTCAAGTATTTCGTTTAGCGCAGCACACACCCCCTTTGATTTTATGTGGGGCGGTGGTTCATCGGAGGTTAATCCCAAGATGTGCGATTCGATGTCGTCGAAACTCGCTACTCTCAGCGACGACGTGAATTGCGTGGGTATAATAGTGATGGACTACTACAACAAAAATGGCCACGACGACTACACCCACTTGGTTGAGAAGATTATCAATACAAATTTCGACAAGAACCACAAGCCATTTGATATTAGCAAATTGCATAGCTCCAACGACTAAGAGTCTGTGCCTTGCACTAAGCACTGACTTGTGTTAAGTCGTTTTAGGACAATAAAAGCCGGCCCGAATGTGATTTTCGGGTCGGCTTTATCGTTGTTTTTAGAAAAATTTTGTGTACTTTTGTGGTTGCTAATGTAGAGAACGATGTCGAATATCACTTACAACGCAATAGGCATTGATTTGCCGCAATTCAGCAATGAGGCTGTGAGCCGCTGGATTGAGGCTGTAGCCCGCACTTTCGATAAGTCGGTGGGCACGCTTGCCTATATCTTCTGCAATGATGAGAAAATCCTGGAAGTGAACCGCGAGTTTTTGCAGCACGATTACTACACCGATATTATCACTTTCGACTACTCCTCGCGCCGCCGCATCGCCGGTGATATGTTTATTTCGCTCGACACGGTGCGCAGCAATGCCGAAATGCTTGGCAAGCGATATGAGGAGGAGCTTCTGCGTGTGGTGATTCATGGTGTGCTTCACCTTGTGGGTATAAACGACAAAGGACCCGGTGAGCGCGAGATTATGGAGCATCACGAAGACACTGCTCTTGCAATGCTCGGCGACTTTGGCATAGTTTTTTAGTGAAAACCACTCTACATTGCTTCAGAATAAGAGATTATGAGATTCAACTATGATGTGATAGTGATTGGTGCCGGCCACGCCGGTTGTGAGGCTGCCTGTGCCGCCGCCCGATTGGGCTCGGCTACGCTGCTCATAACCATGGATATGAACAAGATTGCACAGATGAGCTGCAATCCTGCCGTGGGTGGCATTGCCAAGGGGCAGATTGTGCGTGAAATCGATGCTATGGGCGGACAGATGGGTATTGTCACCGACCGTGCTTCGATTCAATTCCGCATGCTCAATCGCTCCAAGGGCCCTGCCATGTGGAGTCCTCGTGCGCAAGCCGACCGTATGCGCTTTATGGAGGAGTGGAGAAAAGTGATTGAGAACACTCCAAACCTCTATATGTGGCAGGACAGCGCCACAGGTTTTGTGATTGAAGATGGTGCTGTAGCCGGTGTAGTCACGGCTATGGGCGTGACGTTCACTGCTAAGGCTGTGGTGCTTACCGCAGGCACTTTCCTTAACGGATTGATGCACATAGGGCGCGTGCAGATAGGCGGAGGTCGTGTCTCAGAGCCTGCCGCACACGGCATCACCGAGCAG
>CALZFJ010000278.1 GCA_945645715.1 uncultured Prevotellaceae bacterium
AAAATTACACAAAAAATCCTTAATTCGTCAAGAAAGCCTCACCAAATCGCCGAATAACCAGATTTCCCTCCCTTTTCACCAGTGACAGCATCACAAAGAAGCACGGAGATTACTTTTGTCGTTTTGTGATTGCGAGGGTGGGGTAAATAGTGAGGGTGGGTTTTGTGGAATCGGTGATTTTGATTAACTTTGTGTGTTGATTCTCCTCCGGCTGTGGCGAGAGGGGAGTTTTCACAATAAGTCAGCTGAATTTATGCAACAACAGGCTGAGTTTACAATGGGTAATCAGCAAAAAGAAATCTTGAATTGAGGATATGAAGTTTATTAGTTGGAATGTTAATGGCTTGCGTGCCGTAGTGGGGAAGAATTTCCGCGAGGTCTTTGCGGAGCTTGATGCCGATTTCTTCTGCTTGCAGGAGACGAAGATGCAGGCAGGGCAGCTCGACCTTGAGTTTCCGGGTTATCAATCGTGGTGGAATTATGCCGACAAGAAAGGATATAGCGGTACGGCGATTTTCAGCCGTCACCAGCCACTCAATGTCACTTATGGCATAGGCATCGACGAGCACGACCACGAGGGACGTGTGGTGACGCTTGAGATGGACGATTTCTTCCTGGTGTGCGTATATACGCCCAACAGCCAGGACGGATTGCGCCGCCTCGACTACCGCATGCGCTGGGAAGACGATTTCCGCGCCTATCTGCTTGCTCTCGATGCGCGCAAGCCGGTGATAGTGTGTGGCGACATGAACGTGGCTCACGAGGAAATCGACCTGAAGAATCCCAAGACCAACCGCATGAATGCAGGATTTACCGATGAGGAGCGCAGCAAGATGACCACGCTGCTCGGTGCCGGCTTTATCGACACCTTCCGCCATCTGCACCCCACGCAAGAGGGAATATATTCGTGGTGGAGCTACCGTTTCCGTGCACGCGAGAAGAACGTGGGGTGGCGTATCGACTACTTCCTCACTTCGCAAAGCCTTGCTCCGCGAGTGCGTGAGGCTAATATCCACACCGAGATTATGGGCAGCGACCATTGCCCTGTGGAGCTGATTATCGAATGACCGCAATTTTTACTTTTCGATTATGATTGAATATATCAAGGGAAGAATTGATGAGATTACGCCTACCTACGCGGTGATTGAGACGCAGGGCGGAGTGGGCTATATGCTAAATATCACGCTCAATGCCTACACGCAGCTCCAGGGACAGCCGTCGGCGCGGCTCTATGTGCATGAGGCGATTCGTGAGGACGCATACGTGCTCTATGGCTTCATCGACCGCCGCGAGCGCGAATTGTTTCTCAATCTCATTTCGGTGTCGGGCGTAGGACCGAGCACGGCGCGTGTGATATTGTCGTCGCTCACAACTGCCGACTTGGAGAATGCCATCATCAGCGGCAACTTGCGAGTGCTCAAGGCAGTGAAAGGAATAGGAGCCAAGACAGCCGAAAGAATAATTGTTGACCTCAAGGATAAAATAAAACCGGGTAGTGATACGTTATCAATACATACGCCGGCTGAAAACGAGGTGTTTGACGAGGCACTGGCTGCATTAGTGATGCTTGGCTTCACCAAGGCGCAGTCAGAGAAAGCCCTCACCAAGCTCTTCAAGGAGAATCCCGGTGTGGCAGTGGAGCAAGCCATAAAGCAGGCACTCAAGATGATGTAGCTGCGAGGCAGGCTTGCGCCGAGGTTTTTATTTTATTAGAGGAATTAATGGGCTTTAAGCAAAAAAGCAGGTCGAAAATATTGTTTGCTATGGTGTGCGGAGCATTGATTTGCTCGGCATACGGCTTTTTTGCATTTGCACAGTATAAGACACCCACACTGCCGCCTCCGCCACCGGTACCCGACAACCGCACCGAGGCGACGACCGACTCATCGACAACCCGCTACCGCGTGCACAACACTGTGCCGGCAAGCTACGATGAGCTGCGCGAAGGCGAGCACGCCGTGGATTTGAAAACACCCTCAAATATTACCACTCAAGCTGAATACGACTATGAGACAGGCTGCTATGTGATTCGCACCAAGCTCGGCGACAATGAGATAGCCACTCCGTTCATGCTCTCAAGCGACGAGTATAACAATCTTGTACTCACGCAGTCGATGCAGAGCTACTATCGGCAGAAAAATGCCGAAACAGCCCAGGCAAAGAAAGATCCATTTAACTTCCTCGACATGAATTTTGCTCTCGGACCGCTTGAAAAGGTGTTCGGTCCCGGCGGAGTACAGCTCAAGACACAAGGTTCGATACAGCTGAAGATGGGAATGAAGTCAAACAAGACCGACAACCCGGCACTTTCGGTGGATGCACGCCGAAAGACCTATTTCGACTTCGACCAGAAGATTCAAGCCACTATTAACGCATCGGTGGGCGACAAGATGAAGTTTAACATGACCTACAACACCGATGCCACCTTTGATTTCGACACAAAGAACCTCAAGCTGCAATATGAAGGCAAGGAGGACGAGATAATCAAGCTCATTGAGGCAGGAAATGTGAGCATGACCACGGGGTCGTCGCTCATCAAGGGTAGCACATCGCTCTTCGGTATCAAGACCAAGATGCAGTTTGGCAAACTCACAGCCACGGCACTCGTGTCGCAACAAAACAGCGAGACGCAGACGGTGAACACCAAGGGCGGAGCACAGACAACCTCTTTCTCGGTGAATGTGGATAACTACGACCAGAACCGCCACTTCTTCCTCGCGCAATATTTCTACGACACCTACGACGAAAACACCAAGCGACTACCGCTCGTCACCTCGGGAATCGACATCACTCGCATTGAGGTGTGGGTGACCAACAAGAAGAGCAACTACAATGAGTCGCGCAACTTGGTGGCTTTCATGGATATAGGTGAAAATACACGCCTTGCCAATTCGCACTGGACCACAACGTCGGGCTTCAACAATCCATCTAACACCTCAAACAACCTGCTTGAGGAGGTGAAGCGGGATTATCCCGATGCACGCGAAATTACCAAGGTGGCAACAGCCTTGCAGCCGCTTGAAGCCTACGGAATCGAGGGCGGACGCGACTATGAGAAGGTGGAGAGTGCCCGACTGCTCACTTCGAGCGAATATACACTCAACCGCTCGCTGGGCTACATCTCGCTGAAGTCGGCACTTGGAGCCGATGAGGTGCTTGCCGTGGCGTTCCAATACACCTATGGCGGACAGACCTATCAGGTGGGAGAGTTTTCGGGCGATATCACCTCTACATCGCAGTCGCTCTATGTGAAGATGCTGAAAGGTGCTACCGTGTCGCCAAAATTGCCCAACTGGAAGCTCATGATGAAGAATGTGTATTCGCTTGGGGCATACCAGGTGCAGAAGACCAATTTCAAGCTCAACATTAAGTACCTGAGCGACACCACCGGAACCGAAATCAACTACATTCCCGCCGGCGACATCAATGGCAAGCCGCTCATTCAGGT
>CALZFJ010000279.1 GCA_945645715.1 uncultured Prevotellaceae bacterium
GCACCGATGGGCCCCGTGGGTGTGCTGTGCATACAGCGCACGCTCAACAAGGGACGTTGGGCTGGATTCTACACCGGTATAGGAGCAGCGTTCTCCGATGTGTTCTATTGTCTGCTCACCGGACTTGGACTGTCGTTTATCATAGATTTCATAGAGACAAATCAGAGCCTGCTGCAGATGCTTGGCAGCATAGTGCTGCTGATATTCGGACTTTACCTCATAAAGAAGAATCCAGCCGGGGCATTGAAGACCCCGAAGGAACGCAAAATGAACTACACGCAGGATTTTGTGACAGGATTTCTGTTTACATTCTCCAATCCGCTGATATTGTTCTTGATTATCGGACTGTTTACGCGATTCAATTTCCTATCGCCCGATTATGAATACTACCACTACATAGTAGGCTTCGCGTCGATATTCGCAGGAGCGATATTGTGGTGGTTTGTGGTGACATTCTTCGTGAATGCAGTACGGTCGCACTTCAATGTGAGGAGTATGTGGCTGATTAACCGCATAATAGGTATAATAATCTTGCTTATGTCGCTCTTTGGCTTTGTGATGGGGCTTAGGGAGTACATTATCGCCCTGCACTATGCTACACATTGACTATGATGTGGTGTGTGGGCTATGAGCACATAGCAGAGTGAGAATTGGATAATATCAAGTTATTTTTAATAGAAACAACTATGAACCAGAAGCAACTGTTGATTCCCACATTCGGGAATCTTGATGAAATGGAGATGGAGGCAGTGTGTGATTATTTGGAGCAGGAGGCTGAGAAACATTCGATCGACTGTCGCAACTGGGCTTCGCAATTTCCTTATCACCCGGTGACGGTATTCACCATAGCACATTCACGCAAGTATATCTACGTTGACTTTTTCGTGAGGGGAAACTATCTGCGTGCGGTGAACTATATCAACAATTCACCGGTGGCCGACGACAGTTGCGTGGAATTTTTCCTGAAAGTGCCGGGCAGCGAAGAATACTGGAACTTTGAGTTTAACTGCGTAGGCACGGTGAATGCTTCGCACCGCGCCACCCGCAGCAATCCTCACCGCCTGAGCGATGCCGAGATAGCGAGGATAAAGCGATATGCCTCGTGTGGCACACGCCCCTTTGAGGAGATGGAGGGAATGTTTGCGTGGAATCTGACCGTAGCTATTCCTTTCGACCTAATAGGACTCGACGGAGATAATCTGCCCGACCACATCATGGGCAATTTCTACAAGTGTGGAGCAAAGACATCGCTGCCACACTACCTGAGCTGGAACCCAATTGCTACCGATACCCCCGATTTCCATCGCCCGGAGTTCTTCGGGCGGCTTAATCTTGGGTAGGCATTTGCAGATAGTCGAGGATTAGGTCGCGCTCCATTGTGGTGATGCCCTTGTCGGTGAGATAGGTGACATCGGAGCGGAAACTACTGAGAAAATCCTTGAAAGAGCCAAATTCCTTCACCGAGTGGCGATAGTAGCGAGCTGCCGATGCAAAGTCGCGCCGGCACAGGTGCAAGTGTCCTATGTTGAGGAAGTCGTGAGCCGAAGGGGTGTCGGCGAGCACTTTTTCGTAATATTTCAGGCTTTGGTCGAAGTTGCCGAGCAGGAAAGCGCACCAAGCAATAGGACGCCAAGCGCGATGCTTCGAGGTGTCGATATAATCCACTTTATAGTAGGCTTTCAGGGCTTCGGCGGTGTTGCCGAGGTCGAGCAGGCAGTGCCCTATGTTGAGGCATACCGAAACGTTTTCGGGGGCAAGAGCTTCGGCGCGGCGGTAGCACTCAAGCGCAAGCTGGTTTTGGCGCAGAGCACGGTAGCAAGCTGCGGTGTGGGTGATGTTCCAGAGGTTATCGGGAGTGAACAGGTCGAATTTCAGATAGTCGTTGATAGCCGCCTGATAGTTTTTGAGACATTGATTGCAGAAACCGCGTTTCTGAATGAACGAAGCATCTACGTCGGCATCAAGTTCCATAATGCGCGAGAAGCAGTCGATAGCTTCGTGATAGTGCTCATTTTTCATGCAATACTCGCCGATTACGCTGAGAGTATCGGTATTGTCGAGAATAGGAGCAATGACAGGGACTGCTCGGAGGTTGAGCGAGGTGCTGAACGGGTCGTAGAACTCACCGTGATATTTGTTGAGCTTGGCGAAGCGGAATAGATCCTGAATGAAGCGGTTTGCAATTTCGTCGTGAGTCTTGCCTTTCGACTTTGGCAGGTTCTTGCCCATTTCTTTCAGCATATCGTTTTGCTGGCTGAATTGGCTTGCCATCATCTGCTTGTGAGAAGTCGGGACACCGGCAAGGCTCAGGAAGAAAGAGTATTTATCGCTGTCGCAAAGTATGGGCAGTGCGTTCACCATATCGAGCAGCAACTTATCGGAAGGCTCGAGAGAGGAGAGAACAGCCGAGTTATCGGTGTGGAAAGGCAGGAACCAATTGGAGATGCGCGAGAAGAAGGGGAACGACTTGAGTTTTGCAAAAGTGCTCATGAACACATCGGCGCCCGAAAGCTGAATGTCGTTGAACTCCTCGATTTTCTTCTGTAATCCCGACGATTCGAGAATATTATGCCACTCAGGATTGGCTTCGAGGTCGGTGATATCGTTCACCGATTGTGCATCTTTGAATTTATTGATGATAATCGGGCTGATTTTCTTGATTTCGGGGATAATCTCATCGTGAACCCTCTTTGAGAGGCGTTCGGTGTCGCGGCTGCGGGTGAGGAGGAAGAAGATGGAAGCAACATCGCGACGGAAATTCTCCACATCGGATAGCGTGGCAATGATTGAAGCGATGCGCTCTGAAGCAGCGATGCGCCCGGAATGCCTGTGCATGGCGATAAGTGCGCAGCAGAGTGCGGCGACGGCAACTTCATCGACAGCCGATGTGTAGAGCGACAAGAGCAGAGCCACAATAGGCTCTTGATAAAATTTCATCGCACTCTGGTAGAGAGCGGCAACGATAAGCACCTTGAGGTGTGTCGGAATGCTTTCGTCGGCAAGTAGTGATTCAACGTGAGCTAAATCGGACGATGAAATGGGGAAGCGGGTCCACACGTAGTCGAAGATTGTGGCTTCGGCACTCTCAAGGGCGACCGAAAGGCTTCGCAGGGAATCGACGTCGGGGTTGCCGCTTTCGGTGAAGAGGTCACGGTCGCTTTTGCGCTTGCGATAGGTGGCAATGATGCTGTCGAATGAGGTGGGAGAGAAACGCCGTGTGAGGAAATATTGCTCGCCCGACGACTTGCCCTCGATGTGCATGACGAGGCGGTCGGTGATTGAGTAGAGCGACTCGATAATCTCGGCGCGAATAAGTTCACGGCGAGGATCTTCAGAGCCTGCGATAAAGTATTGAATGAGATATTTATATGAAGTCTCAGCAGCCGACAGTTCGTCGGCAAGGCTGAAAGCATCGTTGTCGGTAATGA
>CALZFJ010000280.1 GCA_945645715.1 uncultured Prevotellaceae bacterium
CGCCAAACTCTTTAATGAAGATTTTTGGGGTACGCAATGACGAAGTCAGGAAAAAACCGCACAGCCGGAAATCGTTCCACAACAAAAGCGGGAGGAGGAGGCGCTATGAAAGGAAGCATTGTGATAGTGGCACTGTTTGTGGCAGGCGTAGTGGCAGGTGTGACAGGACTGGCAGCTCTTCCCGAAGGCTGCGATGTGAGCTTCTATGTGCTCTGTGCGCTGATTTTCTTCGTAGGCGTTAGCATTGGCAGCGACACCGGCACACTGCGCAGCTTCAGCCGCCTGAATCCTCGCCTTTTTGCACTGCCGGTGCTCACAATCCTCGGAACGCTTGCCGGAAGCGCCGTGGCAGCCCTTCTTTTACCTCACAGTGCAACCGACTGCATGGCTGTAGGCTCGGGAATGGCTTATTATTCGCTGTCGAGCGTGCTGATTTCAGAGTCGCGCGGTGCCGACCTCGGCGTGGTGGCATTGCTTGCCAATATTCTGCGCGAAATCTTTGCCCTGCTGATGGCTCCGCTGCTTGCACGATATGTGAATCCGCTTGCGCCAATAGCTGCCGGAGGTGCAACCACCGCCGACACCACCTTGCCCATCATCACACGAGCTTCGGGAGCCGCCTATGTGCCACTCTCCATTGCCCACGGCTTCCTCTGCGATTTCTCCGTGCCCTTCCTCGTGGCATTCTTCTGCTCGCTGTAACATAATGCAGGCTGATAAATTTCAGCTTTGAAGTGTCAATGAATTTCTGCCTGACACCACCGCACCACCAACCGGGAAAATCCGCCGTGCCCTTAACGTGGCTCTTTGATGATAAAAAAATTGGGAAGCTTCTCACGAAGTTTCCCGCTTTTTTTCTCTTAGAGAGAGGTTTTGTTTTACCATATATAACCAAAAATAAACCAACCTTTTTTACCAAAACCACCTAAAACCATTAACTAACATTTCAAAATCATCAAAACAGTATGAACAAAATTTATCTTTAGTTTCCCAACTATTCTATATTCTGGAGATGACTCACAGGTATAAGGAATCCAGTGAGAAATCAGAACTTCGTCTATTTGCATTTCGGTATCTTTTTATCAATACCTCAACTTGGCATACAGCCTCGTTCCTTTTTCCATTGCAAAGTTATATAGGAAATTTACGGATTGTAGCGTTGCAAGACGGAAATATAGATTAATTCAAGCCATATATAAATCTAATTAACTGATTATCAGTTGTAGTATTGAATTTTTATTCATAGTGAATATAGATAGTAATATTAATTGATGGTACCTATTTTCATCACATTCTCCTCGAAATTTTGTCGATCGATGGCTTTATTTTTCACTTTATTGCGGTATGCATAGATAGTATTGACCGAATAATGGAGGAATCGAGCCACCTTTGCGCTATCATCTACGCCCATGCGTAGGAAGGCGAAAATGCGCAGCTCGGTGGTGAGTTTTCCAGGTTCTTTCACCTCAATACGCTCCTCGGGTTGGAGCAGGGCATTAAATTCGTTGATAAACGAGGGATAGATGTGGAGGAAAGCGCTGTCGAAGTTCTCATAGAATAGCTTGTGCTGGTCTTCGGCAAATTTCGACGACTTTGTGAGCTTCACCAGCTCCTCGGCTTGTCCGGCAGTGATTTTGCGCACCACCACTTTGCAGAAGTTGTCGAGGCGGTCCATATAGATAGAGCAAAGTTCGAGGAAGTGCCCGATGTATTCATCTTTGATGTTGTTTGCCTCCTTGAGGTGCAGTCGCACCTGGTGCAAGCGGTTCATCTGCTTCAGAATCATCACAATAGCCACAATCATAGCCACCGACAGAAGACTCACAATGATGATAGCAATCATGAGGTTTTGCTGCTTGTCGTCGAGCTTCACCTTGTAGGCACCATCGATAAGGGGCATAAGGCGCGACACCTCGTTGGTGCGCAGTCGGGCGTTACAGAACACGGCATCGGCAAGCGAAACCGAGAGATACTGGTAGGCGTGGTCGATGTCGCCTTGGCGGTAAAGATACAGTGCGAGTTTTTGGAGGGCAGTGTTCTCTTTCACCGAACTTTTAATATCAGAAATCGCCGAGAGGGCAAGATAATAGGCTGCCTCGTCGTCGATACCTTCAGCCTCCTTGATAATCGCCATGTTGGCGGCAGCACGGGCATATACGTTCTCGGTGTCGGGCACAGAGTTGATTATGTCGTTGAAAAGATGCTTTGCGCGGTCGGCAAGCCCTTGTGCGTAGTAGTGCTCGGCAAGAAACTCATTATAGAGAGGTGTGGCTTTTTCGAGTGATCGGATTTGCTCGTTACGGTAGAAATTGAGCATGTAGCAATACTGGTCGTAGTAGGTGCCGCTCTGGGCAAATGCAGCCATATAGGAATAAAGCTGACGTCCGGCATCGAGATAATCGGTACGGAGGTCCTTGGGCACGCCATAGCTTTCCACATCGGTCAGTTCACTCACGCCCTCCTTGAAAAGTCCCAGCACGCCCAGCACCTTGATGCGTCCCAGTCGGGCAGCTGTGAGTGAGAGCGAGTCGCGCTTCAATCGGGCGAGATCCACCGCCTTCGAGTAATAGAGCAGCGATGAGTCGGACACGAAAGTTGCATATTCAGCGGCAATCTCCATCAATAGCCGCAATCGCGCATCAGATGTGAAACCCGGCTTCAAGGAAAGAAGGCGCAGGCTGTCGATGCGAGCGGTTTTCGATTTGTCGTATTGGGGAGCTAAAGCAAGTTCAGCATCGAGGCGTTTCAGCTCCTCGGCACTGAATTTATTGTCGGCAACAGCAGCGAGAGTGCTGAGCGTTACTATTAAT
The DNA here is from genome assembly GCA_945645715.1 of uncultured Prevotellaceae bacterium. Taxonomy (GTDB): domain Bacteria; phylum Bacteroidota; class Bacteroidia; order Bacteroidales; family Muribaculaceae; genus CALZFJ01. The sequence continues at coordinate 2,811 of CALZFJ010000280.1, forward strand.
AATGGTAAAATGATTCTTTTCATTAAGCTTATGTCGAATATCGGTAAAACACGTTATGGTTAGCTTATAAAGGTGGCAATAAGGGCATACCTATGCAAAATTAAGCATAATCTGCGAGATTTTGCACTATTGCAATGAAAATATAGCCGAAAATATGCCGAAAAGTGGTAATTTTGCAGCGCAAACACACCGCGCAGTGCCCAATCAGCGTCTGACGGTGTAAAATCAAGTCACAAATTATGCCAAGAAACTACAGCTTCAGCCACTATAAGCACTATTATTCGTCGATTCTCAAGCTGGGACTGCCCATTATGCTCGGACAGCTCGGGGTAATCGTCACAGGCTTTGCCGACACTGTGATGGTGGGGCACTACTCCACCGAAGCACTGGCATCGGCATCGTTTGTGAACAATGTGTTTACCCTTGTGATGGTGGCTTGCATGGGTTTCTCCTACGGAATCACACCCATAGTAGGTGCGCTCTTTGCCCGCGGTGAGACGCAGCAGATAGGCGAGACCATGCGCAATGCGCTTGTGCTTAACCTCATCTTTGGAGCAGTGGCACTGCTTGCCATGGTGGGATTCTACAGCCTTATCGACGACATCG
>CALZFJ010000281.1 GCA_945645715.1 uncultured Prevotellaceae bacterium
GCTTTGAAAGCCTCAGAAGAGCGGGTGAAGTCTCCGTCATATACTGCATTTACCACAAAGCTGTGAGGCCCGTCTTCCAGGCTCTTTATTGTATAAGTAGTTTCGGTGATGGTTTCGCTCACAATATTGCCATCAACGCTCACAATGTAGCCCACAGGCTCAGTGTTGGTGATGTTGCGCAGATGTGCGGTGATAAGGAAGTCGCCCGGTCCGTCGGCATTCCAGGTGGCGCCGTTGTCATAGGAAACGAGGTTACCCTTTCCACGGGTTGCTGCACGGTCGGTGATGGCGGTGAAGTCCTGGTTGGTTCCGGCCTTGTATTTGATTGCAATAATCACCTCTTCGTTTCCGCTGATCATGTAAGGCTCATTGAGGCAGGTCTTGCGCCATGAGTTCTTCACAAAGCCTGCGAGGTCAATGGGCTGGTTGCGCACAAGTTTGCCGTTCTCATAGATTTGGGCATAAGCCTCGGCAAAGTCGCGATATTCAAAATAGGAGATTGAGTCCACCACCATGCAAGCCGAAGCTTTCAGCTCGTTGGGAGTGAAGCGGGCTGCCATAATCAGTTCCTGCATGCCCTGAGGGTCGCCGGCTACGCCGTCGAAGCCGTTGTAGTCCTCACCATCGTGCCATTTCAGCTCGATAGATGCAGTAGGAGACTGCCATGAGAGAGTGACGTCGCTGAAGTTGGTGGTAGCAGCTACCGATTGAGGGGCTGTGCGCACTGCACACAAGGTAGCAGGGTCGTAGATAACCTCGCCAAGCGATGCAATGTCGCTCTTGTCGGTGATGACCTTTGCAATATCCTCGGCGGTCTGCTCGGTTACATTCCAGGTGTTGCCCTGGGCATAGACGGTGTTTTTGGAGTTGTTGTAGAGGTCGTAGATTACGCCACCGTTGCCATTGTTCACAAATACGTTCTTTCCGGGGTTATAGTCGTCGGCTGCCGGGTCATCGGTCTTTCCGAAGTTCACGTTGCCGCAGCCAATCACGGTCACACCCCAGAGGCTGCCTTCAATGTAGTTTCCTGTGGCACGCACCTTCTGCTGCATATAAGGGTCGTAGAGGCTCATGCCGCTACCACCGTTCATTGCGTTGGTCTCATAGCGGTTGTTTATGAATGTGTTGTTCTCGAGTGTCACGTCCATCGGACCAATTGAGGTAAAGCCATAGCGGCAGTCCTGCACGTAGTTCCCGGTGATTTTAGCAACGTTGGCAGCCGATAGCCCAAGCATGTTGCTCACGCCGATGCCGCCCACCATGGTGAATTTGCCGCCATAGATGGTGTTGTTTTCGATTACTATCTCATTGTCGCCGCCGATGGTGAGGTTGATTACCGGGCGGTTGGAGTTGCCCGTGTTGCACTTGTGGAACGTGCAGCCCTTCACGGTTACGCCGGCGAAGCCATTGGCAGAACCGCCTATTGCGCCCGATTCAGTCTCTATGAACACACAATCCTCAATGATGTTTTCTGCATTGGTCGAACCAAACGAGATGGCGCCGGTAGGAGTCATTGCAGTGTTGGTTTTCACGAAAGAACACTCACGCACCGTGATACCCTTGGTGTTGCCAAACGTGCGCAAGCCGGCATAAAGGAAGTTTACATTCTCAAATTGTCCGCAAGCATCGGCCTCGAAGATGTAGAAACCCCTGGGGACGTCACTCTCGGCATTCCGTGTAATAGTTGCCGCCTCCGAAGGGGTGAAGTCGGCATAGCCGTAAAAGGTAATCATCACGTTGTTGCCGAGCTTTACTGTCTCACCGTTGAGAAGTCGCAGTGTGTCGGTAGCAGCAATCTCAATATCGCTTGCCACAACGAAATCGTCTCCATCTTTGGTCACACCCGAGCCGTCGATTTGGCTCAGCGACTCAAAGGTATAGACGCTGTAGCTTCCGGCAGTCTGATAAGCAGCCGAAGCGGTAAACCCGGCAGCAATTAGCAGAGATGCCAAAAAAGTAGAACATTTAGTCATAATATAATGTGTTTTTTGTAATTAACCGCCACAAAATTACACATAAAACACGATATTTGCCCGCTTTATGATACAAAAAAGGGCATTTTTAGGACTAAAAAGAATGTTAAAGAGGCAGTTGCTTGGCAAATGCGCGGAGCTTTTGCTCCAGTTCAGCCTCACGGCCGTCACACAGGCGGTTGCACTCGCTGTGGAAGGCAGCTGAGTGGTTCATTTCACGCAGATGGGCAAGTTCGTGGCAAATCACATAGCGCACCAGTTCTTCGGGATAATAGAGCAAGTTTCCCGAGAGGCTTATCACCCTCTCGCGTGTGCAATGACCCAGTTTTTTCAGTCCGCGCCCTATCTCAAATCCTCTCACCGTGCAGCCTTTCTCTTGAGCCACTTGTTCGGCAAGCGGAATGATATAGGTGTGGGCAAAGCGCTGTGCCACAGCCTTCATGCACGATATGATGGTGCGCTCGGCAACACTGCTTGCAATGTCGCACTGCAGCGGAACAGCCACAAAGAAGCACTCCGCGTCGGGGTCGAAGCCGAAGTCGTAGAATTGGCTGTCCTTCGCCTTACGGCGGATTTCAAGGTGGTGGCGCAAGCAAGGAATCACTTGCCCCTCGTGGAATCGTGCCGGAGCACTATCAATTTTTTCCCGCAAAGCCTTGATTTCGTCGTGGTGCATATTGAGCGTGTGCACAATCCGGGCTTTTGTGGCACCTGGTGGCAGCGTCACTTCGAGCTGCCCATATTTGTTCCACTTGGCGCGAAAGGTGCGCATACCACGGCGTGTGTAGATGAGTACACGTCCGAAGTCCTTGTCTTCAATATATCCGCAAAGCATATTTTGTAATCGCTAATAGCTTCTCACGGTGTCGATGCCCCACATGAGCTTGTTGCGCAGTGTGTCGGCAAAATTATGCCCGGTGTGCTGAATCACCTTCACTGTGAAATCGGCTTTGCGCACTGTGATTGAGGTGCCTATGTCGAATGTGAACGGACGGCCATCGATGCTCACCAAATATTGCTGTGCGCGTGAATTGGTGGTGACACGAATCGTGCAGTCGTCGCGCAGCACCAGCGGACGCATAGTGAGCGAGTGAGCCGAGATAGGCGAAAGCACAATGTTGTTGCTCGTAGGTTCAAGTATGGGGCCGCCCACGCTCAGGTTGTAGGCTGTGGAGCCTGTGGGGGTGGAAATAATCAGTCCGTCGCCCTTGTAGGAGGTGAGTTCGCTGTCATTCACCCATGTGTGCATACTCATCATCAAGGCGGTTGATTGTCGGCTGATAGCTATCTCGTTGAGTGCGAAAGGATTGTCGATGACCACGCCCGAGTCGGTAGTGACGTGGAGCACGGTGCGTTCCTCAATCTTGTAGTTGCCACTGAAAAGATTCTCCACCACTTCGTCGATGTTTTCAACGCTTGCATCGGCAAGGTATCCAAGGTGCC
>CALZFJ010000282.1 GCA_945645715.1 uncultured Prevotellaceae bacterium
ACGGAAGGCTTAATCCCCGGTAGCCCACACGTAGTTACTTTAGTGGAATGATGGGAACTGAAGGACAGCTATATATTTTTAACCCTGAGAATGACCTCGCGCTGGCTTACGGCGAGGAGGGCTACACTGCACCCCCCTGCGGCACGGCTGCTGCGGCGCGACTTGCAGATGCTTCCTGTGTGGTGGTGCGAGCCTGGTAGCACCATCCTGTCGCAATGCTGCTCTGCCGATGCCGAGTGGCTGCGCGAAATTGGTGATGCTTTTGGCATAGATGCGCGGTGCATTGCCATAAATCATTTGCAGAATCATCGCTTCTGCTACCGTCCGTGGGGCTGGAACCGCGACTTGCGACGCCGTCTGCTCAATGAGTGTGTCGCGGCTGACCAATTGCCATCGACCTGCCGGATTGACCGCCTGCGTGAGCTGTCGCACCGGCGTATTTCGCAGCGTCTGCATCGCCATGTGAGCGATTGGCTTCAGCATAGCTGCAAGGTGGGCATTAGCCCTGTTGTGCTGCCTGAAGTGCCTTATGAGGCTCACTCGGTGGCTGAGGTGCGCGAGTATGAGCGCAGTCACCCGCAGTGCTACATAAAGGCTCCGTGGTCGAGCAGCGGACATGGGGTGTATCGTGTGCTTGAACCTGAGTCGCGCAACTTTGAGATATGGACACAGGGTGTAATCAACCGCCAGGGGTCGATAATGTGCGAGCCGGCACTCGCTGCGGTGCAGGATTTCGCCATGGAATACTGCTGCAATGCCGGGAAGGCGGAGTTTGTGGGCTATTCGGTGTTTGGCAACGACTCACACAGCGCTTTCAGTGGCGGCATTGTGGCGCCTGAGGAGGAGCTTCGGGATATTCTGGTGTCGCAGCTTGGCGACAGTAGGCTTCTGGAGGCTGTGAAAGAGGCTGTGAGGGCGTTTGTGGAGGTGGAAATTGCTCCGCACTACGATGGCTGCCTTGGGGTAGATATGATGCTCTATGATGATTGCGGTGTGGTGCGGCTGAATCCGTGCATCGAGGTGAATCTGCGCATGACGATGGGTGCCGTGACGGCTCTGTTTGCGCGGAGGTTTCTTGCCGAGGGCGTGAGGGCACGCTTTGAGGTGGTGCAGAGCGATGCCGAGACTATGCGGCGGCTTGCGGAGGAGAATCCTCCGTTGATTGAGGACGGAAAATATTGTGGTGGGGTGCTGATGCTCACGCCCATCTATCACGATGCGAGGTATTTTGCGGTTATTAGGTAAGAGGTAAGAGGTAAGAGGTAAGAGGTAAGAGGTAAGGGGTAAGAGAGCAGTGAGGTTTTTTAGGGGTGAGAGGTTTTTTGAGGGTTTTGGGGGTGAGAGGTGGGAGCTGGGTTACCGGTGGATTTGCGGAGGACGTAGCGGCGCGAGGTGTCGAAGCGGGGGAGTGCCACGACGGTAACTTTGTTGCTGTTGGCATCGGGAAGCCCTTCGCCGTCGGTAGTGGCGCGTCCGCGTGCCTCGAGAGCCGCGCACACTTCGTGGCGTGCAATCTCGGGGGTGTTGTTGTCGTTGCTGAGGTGGCACAGGAAGATGTAGCGCAGGCGGTCGTCGCACTGGTTTGCCACAAAATCGGCAGTAATCTTGTTGTCGAGGTGTCCGTTGGTGGCACGGATACGGTTTTTCAGATATTCAGGGTAGCGGCCGCCATCGAGCATTGCAGCATCGTAGTTTGCCTCAATCATTAGATAGTCGGCTTGCGTCATGTAGAACTTGGCACGATCGGTGATGCAACCGAGGTCGGTGGCGATAGCGAAACGCTGCGAGCCATATTCCACAAAGAATCCGGCATTGTCGGTCCCGTCGTGCGACACCTCAAAGGCTGTGAACTGCATTCCCGCAAGCGTAAATGGAATTTCCTTGAAGATTGACACATGCACCTCCTTCAGGCGGCGCGAGATGCTGTGACGGCGGAAAATGCCATTGAGCACGCGCGGAGTGCAATAGATGTGAATATGCTTGTTGTGGCGTGCAATCTGGTAGGCATAGCGCACGTGGTCGCCATGGTCGTGGGTGAGGAGCACGCCCTTCACCATATCGGGTGTAATTCCGTTCTCGGCAAGAGCCTTGAACACTTTATCTCCATCGACTCCCGCATCGATGAGTACACCCTGAGTCTCGGTGCCCACATACGAGCAATTACCGCTGCTGCCGCTGCCGAAGCTGATGAAGCGCATCGACTGCACCGCCTGCGAAGCGGCGTTAGCATGGTGCAGAGAGCGCAGGTTCTGTCGGTTAAGCTCCTCGATTGATTCGGTGCGAGAGCTTTCCTCGGCTTGCAACGGAGTCTCGTCGCAGTCGAAAAGAATGGTCTGCTGCTTGTCGGTGGTTTTGCTATTTTGTCTTTTCTGATAGGGCATCGCGAGAGTTATTTATACAAAAGAAAAATCGTGGGAATCTTGTCGTAGTCGTATTTCATGCGCCCCCATTGCTCGATGGTGCGGGTGAGAATCTTCTCACCGGGTCCGGTGATGTCGCTTGCCACGCAAAGGCGCATCTGCTTGGGGAGAGTCTTCACCATCTCGGCGATGAGGCGATTGTTGCGATAGGGAGTCTCGATGAAGATTTGCGTCTGGTCGAGGCGGCGAATGGCTTGCTCCATATCCTTGAATTTGCGTGCACGCTCGGCGGCATCGATTGGAAGATAGCCGCAGAAGGCGAAGCTCTGGCCGTTGAAGCCCGAACCCATGAGCGACATGATGATGCTCGACGGTCCCACAAGGGGAATCACGCGCAACTGCAGCCGTTGGGCGATAGCCACCACATCGGCACCGGGGTCGGCAATAGCTGGGCAACCGGCCTCGGAGATTACGCCCATGGGGCAACCTTGCTTTAGAGGCTCGAGAAACGAGGCTATTTCCTCGGCGGGAGTGTGCCCGTTGAGGGTGAAGAAGGAGAGAGAGTCGATGTCGATTTCGCGGTCGCACTTTTTGAGGAAACGGCGTGCAGAGCGCACATTTTCCACGATGAAGTGCTTAATGTGGCGCACAATGGCGGTGTTGGCAGCCGGCAGCACAGTGTCGGTTGCAACGTCGCTCAGAGGCACGGGAATAAGATAAAGTGCGGTTTCGATCATCGTGAATTATCGTTTACAATGTGCAAAGTTACGATTTTTTGCTGAAACATCAAAGCATGAACCGCAACTATGGGTAATAAAAAAGAAACCGCAAACAGACTTGGAAATCTGCTTGCGGTTTCTCGAGGTGTCCGAGATGAGATTTGAACTCACACGAGCTTAAGCCCGCTACCCCCTCAAAGTAGTGCGTCTACCAATTCCGCCACCCGGACATTGCTGCTTTGCGGCTTGCACCGCTCGGCTTGGAGCGAAAAACGGGACTCGAACCCGCGACCCCGACCTTGGCAAGGTCGTGCTCTA
>CALZFJ010000283.1 GCA_945645715.1 uncultured Prevotellaceae bacterium
GACAGCGAAGAAAAGGAATCGCTCGACGTGCTCGATGCTGCATGGAGCATGTATGAGATTTGCGGCGTGTCGCTACTCGAAATCTCTGTGTGGAAGTGGCTCTATGCCCACCCTGAAGCCACAGCCGCCGAACTTGGAGAAGCTGTCAATGGCCTTGCACGCCAAATATGGAACGAATATTATGCACCCGTTTTCGGCTGCAACGACGAGCCAATACTGGGCATCTACTCCCACTCCATCTGCATACCGCTCTATCTGTCGTCGTATGCCTTCGGACAGATTATCCAGTTCCAGCTCGAAAACCACTTCAAGAATCACAACTTTGCCGATGAGGTGACACGAATCTACACCTTAGGCCGACTGACACCCAACCAGTGGATGCGCCAAGCCACGCAGAGCGACTTGAGCGTAGAGCCTATTCTGCAAGCCGTGAGAGACGTACTCAAGTGATGACACAGCAAAACAGCATATAATCCGGGGGACGCACACACTGCTCGTGCGTCCCCCGATTTTTTTGTAAAAACTGACGGAATGGCAGACTTTTTGGCGGTTTTGGCAGTTGGCACAACAATTGCTCTTTTCCCATAGCGAGCACGGCTCACGAGGACATAGCCTCAAGAGCAGAGGCTCGGCAAGCGACTCCCACGCAAGTGAAGATGAGCTTGCCCGAATTAACAAAATTGATTAATAACAAAAAAACAGACATAACTATGGGAAAGATTATTGGTATTGATTTGGGTACGACAAACTCGTGCGTTGCGGTTCTCGAAGGTAACGACCCCGTCGTAATTCCTAACAGCGAAGGACGTAACACTACTCCTTCAATTGTAGCATTCGTTGATGGCGGTGAGCGCAAGGTGGGTGAGCCGGCTAAGCGTCAGGCTATCACCAACCCTACTCGCACGGTGTTCTCCATCAAGCGTTTCATGGGTGAAAACTTCGACCAGGTTCAGAACGAAATAGCCCGCGTACCTTATAAGGTGGTTCGCAGCAGCAACAATCAGCCGCGCGTGAACATCGACGGCCGCGACTACACTCCGCAAGAGATTTCGGCTATGATTCTCCAAAAGATGAAGAAGACTGCCGAGGATTATCTCGGACAGACAGTGACAGAGGCTGTAATCACTGTTCCGGCTTACTTCAACGACTCGCAGCGTCAGGCAACCAAGGAAGCCGGCGAAATTGCAGGTCTCACAGTAAAGCGTATCGTGAACGAGCCTACGGCTGCAGCCCTTGCCTACGGACTCGACAAGTCGGCTAACGACAAGAAAATTGCCGTGTTCGACCTCGGTGGCGGTACATTCGATATCTCAATCCTTGAGCTTGGCGACGGCGTATTTGAAGTGAAATCGACCAACGGTGATACTCACCTCGGTGGTGATGACTTCGACCACGTGATTATCGACTGGCTCGCCGATGAGTTCCAGAAGGAAGAGGGCGTTGACCTCCGTCAGGACCCGATGGCACTCCAGCGTCTTAAAGAGGCTGCCGAAAAAGCCAAGATTGAGCTTTCGAGCACCACAACGAGCGAAATCAACCTGCCGTATATCATGCCGGTGAACGGTATTCCAAAGCACCTTGTGAAGACCCTCACCCGTGCAAAATTTGAGCAGCTTTGCGACAACCTTATCCAGGCTACCATTGAGCCTTGCCGCCAGGCACTGAAGGATGCCGGAATGACTGCATCGGATATCGACGAGGTTATCCTCGTGGGCGGTTCTACACGTATTCCTGCCGTACAGCAGATTGTGGAGAAATTCTTCGGCAAAGCTCCGTCGAAGGGCGTAAACCCCGACGAGGTAGTTGCCGTGGGTGCAGCAATCCAGGGCGGTGTGCTCAGTGGCGAGGTCAAGGACGTGCTCCTTCTCGATGTAGTGCCTCTTTCGGTAGGTATCGAGACCCTCGGAAACGTGATGACAAAGCTTATCGAAGCCAACACCACTATTCCTACTCGCAAGAGCGAGGTATTCTCTACGGCAGTAGATAACCAGCCTTCGGTAGAAATCCACGTGCTTCAGGGCGAGCGCCCAATGGCTAAGGACGACAAGACTCTCGGACGCTTCCACCTCGACGGAATCACTCCCGCACCGCGTGGCGTGCCACAAATCGAGGTAACATTCGAGATCGATGCCAACGGTATCCTCAACGTGTCGGCTAAGGACAAAGCCACCGGCAAGGAGCAGAGCATCCGCATCGAGGCATCAAGCGGCTTGACCGACGAGGAAATCAAGCGCATGAAGGCTGAGGCTGAAGCCAACGCAGCTGCCGACAAGGCTGAAAAAGAGCGCGTTGATAAAATCAACCAAGCCGACTCTATGATTTTCCAGACCGAGAAGAGCCTCAAAGACCTCGGCGACAAGCTGCCGGCCGACAAGCGCAGCCAGATTGAAAGTGCTCTTGCCAAGCTCAAGGATGCACACTCAAAGCAGGACATTGCAGCCATCGACGCCGCAATGAAGGAGCTTGAGACTGTGTTCCACGCAGCATCGCAGGACATGTACAACGCACAGCAGCAAGCCGGAGCGCAGCAGGGTCCGAACCCTGGTGCTAACCCCAACCCCGGACAGGGCGGCAACGGCGGCAACGACGTAACCGACGTCCCCTTCGAGGAAGTGAAATAAGGCAACAGGTATTCTACACACATACCTAACAATAGCAAGAAGGAGTGTAACCCTCACCAGGTTACACTCCTTCTTCTTTATTCCCCACAATAACAGCAACGAGCAGTGGTTTTCACAGCTACGTGAACCGCTGTTGATAACTATTTTTAGTGAGTGTGACGGTGATTAAGGAACACGAAATTACCAAAATCAGGGTATTGTGGATTGTCGGGAGCGGTAGTAATTTTGCAACGGTGAAAATATAAGAGAAGTCGCCTCAGGTGCGCCGACTTCGGTTAAACTTATTCAATGAGCAGTGTTTTCTCACGTAAGTCCAATTGACTTTCTCCGGGGGACACTGCTTCTTTTGCCCCTCATAAGTGAGAAAAACACGTGAATATGAAAAATTTAGATAAAACTATTAGATTATGAGAGACCTGATTAGAATAACTGCTGCATTACTTGCTATGTTTCTTGCTCTTGGCACTCAAGCCAAGGAAAAAAGCGACAGCACCCGTGAGGTGCAACTCGAAGAGGTGGTGGTGAGCGCCACCGGTGTGAGCAGAGTGAAGCGCTCGGCTTTCAACACCATCGCCGTGGATACCCGGAGCATGCTCAACTCCACCAAAAGCCTCAGCGATGCCCTTGCCAAGGCTCCGGGGCTGAAATTGCGCGAATCGGGCGGTGTAGGGTCCGATATGTCGCTTATGCTCGATGGCGTGAGCGGAAAGCGCGTGAAAATTTTCATCGACGGCGTGCCACAGGAGGGTGT
>CALZFJ010000284.1 GCA_945645715.1 uncultured Prevotellaceae bacterium
ACCCACGGCAGTGCCTATCGACGACATGGCATCGCTGCGGTGATGCCATGCGTTGGCTACTACCACCTGCGACTTCACGGCGCGCCCTACGGCGGCTGTGTAGCGATAGAGCAGCTCTTTCACGGCAATCGACACCAGTGCCATGTAGAATGCGATGATGTGAGGCTCGGGGAGGGTGCCATCGGCGAAATAGTGATAGATTTTCCAGCCACCGTCCCACAAGATGCCTGAGCCTACGATAAACAGAAGCACGCCGATGATGGCAGTGGCGAGCGTCTCATATTTGCCATAGCCGTAGGCGTAAAGTTCATCTTTGGGCTTGTGGGCAAATCGCACGAAAACAATCACGATAACGTCGGTGACGAAATCGGAGAGCGAGTGCACGGCATCGGCAATCATTGCGGCACTGTTACCGATAAATCCTGCAACGAACTTGAGCAGCACCAGTAGGAAGTTGGCGATGGAGCCTATTATAGTTGTAGTGTAGATTTTCTGTTTTTCAGACTGATGAGATAAACTGAACATAAAATAAACAACTGATTAATTTTTTACCCACAAAATTACATATAAAACCAATAGATAATGCTTAAATTTGCAAAAAATATTCTTTTGACTATGAAAATGACGTTTTCAGAGGATTTGCGCGTGCCACAGCAGATATATGTGGGTTCAGATGCGCTAAAAGAGGCAATGCCTGCAATCGGGAAATGCGGCAAAAAGGCACTGTTGGTAACCGGACCGCATGTGGGTCACTCAGCGATGGTGCAGCAGCTATGTGAGCTGCTCGATGCACATAAGGTGGAACATGTGGTTTTCGATGGAATCACCGGCGAGCCAACCGACGTGATGATTGCTGCCGGAGTACGCTTGTATCGCGATGCTGCTTGCGACTTCTGCATAGGCATAGGCGGCGGAAGTCCGCTCGACTCGGCTAAGGCTATTGCTGCAATGACTGTGTGTGAAGGCTCAATTGCCGACTACAACGGCTGTGTGATTGACTGCAAGATGCCCAAGGTGGTGGCTATCCCTACCACGGCAGGCACTGGCTCGGAAGTGACAAAGTTCACTATCGTGACCGACACTGTGCATGGCATAAAGATGCTGCTGAAGGGAGATGTGTTGCTACCCGATGTGGCGGTGGTGGATTATACCCTTGGAATGACTGCACCCAAGCGCGTGACAGCTGCAACCGGGCTCGATGCGCTTACCCATGCGGTGGAGTCGTTGATTTCGGTGAAAGCCACGGCGGCTACCGATGCACTTGCGGTGAGTGCCGTGAAACGGATAATGAAGCATCTGCCGGTGGCATACGCCGATGGTGCCGATGCAGAGGCTCGCGAGCAGATGGCTGTTGCAGCAATGGAGGCTGGAGTGTGCATCAACAATTCAAGCGTGACGGTGGTGCATGGCATGAGCCGCCCTATAGGGGCTCTGTTCCACGTGCCTCACGGCATATCGAATGCAATGCTGCTTGCCACCTGCCTTGAAGATATGGAGGAAGAGGCGCGTGTGAAATTTGCTCTGCTTGCAAGGGCTATTGGCGTGGCAACGGCAGCCGATGGTGATGCAGATGCCTCGGCACGCTTCATAGGGGCTGTGAAAGAACTGTGCAGCGTGTGTGAAGTGCCTACGCTGCGTGAATATGGAATAGATGAGGCACAATTCAGTGCTTCGATAGAAAAGATGGCTACCGATGCCATAGCGAGTGGCAGTCCGGGCAATGCACCAAAGACCTACACGGCTGAAGACTGCGTGGCACTATACAGGAGAGCCTTCTGAAATCATCGAAGTGAGCACAGTGAAGGCGGTTTCGAGGATAGTGTCGCGGCCGCGGGCGCGGTCGTCGTCGGTCATATCCACTTTGCACCCTTCCGACGGTTCCACGCCAAATTCGGTTTCCTTGCCTGAGGCATCGAGAATGGAACACGCCGAGAAACGCACTGTCCACCCACATGGAATTTCAGATGTGAAAGGCAATCCGCTTCCACCGCCGGTGGTATCGCCCACAATGCGCACGCGTGGCAGGAATTTCATTATCGACACGAAATTGTTGGTGGCGCTGTAGGAGGAGCGGTTGGTGAGTATCACCACCGGCTTCATGTACTTTATTCGCGAAGCCGGGGCAGGGTGGAAGTAGTAGTCGTAGGGTTCGGAGAAATCGTTGTGCCCCGGACCTGTCTTGTGTGAAATGGAGCCGGCATAGAGGTCGTCGGAGATGAAACGAGCCACGAGAGTTTCCACATTTGTGAGGAAACCGCCGCCGTTGTTGCGCACGTCGATGATCAAGCCGTCGCTCGAAGCGAGATAGGCAAGGATATTATCGAGGTTTCCCTCGCCTATACCCGAGCTGAAATCACCGTAATACATATATCCGAAGTTGTTGCTGAGAATCTGGTACTTGATTCCGCTCACACGGTGATAATTGAAGTTGAGATAAAATTCATTGATAAGGCGCTCATCATAGTTTTGTGGATATTGTTCCCAAATCCAGTAGCGCGACACATTGAACGAAGAAATGAGGTTGGTGTGCCCGTCCTTCAGCTCGGAGAGCATTGAGGCACATACATCGAAAAGTTCGGTAGAAGACATCTCGGGGTGTATCTGGGCGCGGTAGCGTTCGCCTACTTCATTCCAGTCGATATTCTTGTACTTGAAGAAGCAATAGTGCTCGTCGATTTCTTTCCATAGGGCATCGAAGTTGCCATGTGGGTCGTTGGGAAATTCCTCTTGGCTATGGCAAGCCGTGAGCTGGAGCAAGATGGCTGCTGCAATGGATATTTTGAGAATGAATCGTGCCATGATGAGTGAGTATTGTTTTTGAGTGAAAAAAGTATCAATAGAAACCGGGATTTTGCTTTTAGTGCCGGGATTTAGCTTTGGCGTTGAGCCGCGAGGAGATGAAGTAGTATGCCACGGCTAAAACCACCGCGCTGATGATGAGAATGGTGAGGTGGTGCTTCGGGGGAGCGATTACGTAGGCTACCGAGATGGCAGCTTGGGTTGCGGCATAGCCGATGGCTATGCGCATGTGAGGCACCCCGGCTTCGAAGGCAAGACGCTGATAGATGTGGCAGCGGTGAGCGGTGAAAATGTTCTCACGGCGAAGAATGCGCTTTGTGAGTGTGAAAGAGGAGTCGATGAGATAGACTATGACAAAGATTATCGCTGTAAGGTCGAGCCCATCTATGAGCATTGGCGGTTGTGGCACATTTCCTGAGACAGGCGATAGAGATGCATAGCAAAGAATGAGGAATGCAGCGAAGTATCCTATTGAAATAGAGCCGGTGTCGCCGCAATAGCATCGCTCAGGCGTGCTGAAATTGAAGCAGCAGAATGCAATAATCGCTGCTGTTATGCAAAGAAAC
>CALZFJ010000285.1 GCA_945645715.1 uncultured Prevotellaceae bacterium
AATGAAGTTGCGCAGGTCGCTCATCGACACAGAGAGGTCGGAAAGCAACTCGCAAGCCTTACATTCAGTTATCGAAAGCATTCCGAGAAACAAATGCTCGGGCATAAGCATATTGCTGTGGAGCCGTTCGGCTTCACTCCTCGCAGCCTTCATAAGCTGGTCGAATCTATTTGAAAAGTACCCTAAAAAAACCATATATTTTCCAATTTGTCAGTGCAAATTTAATGCTATTAGATAGAAATAGCGACACAATTAACACTATTTATGCCATTATGCAATAATTATGCCAATTTTTCCGTCAAAACATTAACCCGACAAAATTTGCAGATTCAACAAATTAGTGATACCTTTGCACTGTCCTTAATTAGGGAAAAATAGAGTGTGCCGGCTATGTTCGGCGTTTTTTTATAATTATTTTGTTGTTATTTTGTTGTTTTAATCATGGAATACAGAAACTTGAGTAACTTTGAGATTGAAGCGTTGCTAAATCAGCATTGCACTGCCGACGATTGGGATAATGTGCTGGTTGCCGACGGCTTCAATCACGACTTTGTGCACAGTGTGGCATTCTCCGGTATAGTAAAAATCGGAGCTATTTGTGGCAGATTCACTTTGCCGGGAGGTGTAGAAAAGCCTTCGGGTATGCGTAATGTGCGCCTGCACAACGTCACAATAGGCAATAATTGCTGCATTGAAAATGTGCATAACTACATTGCCAACTACACTATCGGCGACAACAGCTTCATTGAAAATGTCGATGTTATAGTCGTTGATGGCAAGTCTCGCTTCGGTAATGCCACTGAGGTGTCGGTTCTAAACGAAACCGGTGGCCGTGAGGTGCTTATCACCGACAAGCTCTCGGCTCATTATGCCTACATTATGGCTCTCTACCGCCATCGCCCGGCACTTATCGACCGCATGAAAGATGCCGCACGCTATTATGCCGATAAGCACGCTTCCAGTGTAGGTTCCATTGGCTGCAATGTGAAAATTCAAAATGTGGGCACATTGCGAAATATGCGAATAGGCGACCATTGCAGCATCATAGGTGCTTCGAGGCTCAGTAACGGCAGCATTAACAGCAATGCTGAAGCTCCGGTGCACATAGGGTACGGAGTGGTGTGCGACGACTTCATTGTATCAAGCGGCTCTACAATCGACGATGGAGCCACTCTCTCACGATGCTTCGTGGGACAAGCGTGCCAACTCGGTCACGGGTATTCCGCTTCCGATTCACTTTTCTTCAGCAACTGCCAGGGCGAAAACGGTGAGGCTTGTGCCATATTTGCCGGACCGTTCACTGTAACTCACCACAAATCCACACTGCTCATTGCAGGTATGTTCTCATTCATGAATGCCGGTTCAGGCTCAAACCAGAGCAATCACATGTATAAGCTCGGTCCGATTCATCAGGGTGTGATGGAGCGTGGCGCAAAGACCACCTCCGACTCCTACATACTGTGGCCGGCTCGTGTAGGTGCTTTCTCTCTGGTGATGGGACGTCACGTGCACCACGCCGACACCTCTAATCTTCCATTCTCATATCTCATTGAGCAAAACAACTCCACCTACCTCGTTCCGGGCGTAAACCTGCGCAGTGTAGGCACAATCCGCGATGCCCAGAAATGGCCAAAACGCGACAACCGCACCGACTCACACCGCCTCGACTTCATCAACTACAACCTGCTCAGCCCCTATACCGTGCAGAAGATGATGAAGGGACTGACGCTGCTAAAGAATCTACGCAAGGCATCGGGAGAACTGTCGGACATCTACGCATTCCAAGGCACAAAAATTCGCAACTCATCACTGCTCAACGGCATCTCTTTCTACACCACAGCCATACATAAATTCATGGGCAACTCCGTGATAAAGCGCCTCGAAGCCATCAACTTCAAGAGCAACGATGAGATTCGCGCCCGCCTACTTCCCGACACACCTATCGGCGACGGAGAATGGGTGGATATTTCAGGACTTATCGCTCCTAAAAGCGAAATCGACAATATGGTTGCCGAGATTGAATGTGGCGAATTGAACAAACTGAAGTCGATGAATGCCGAGTTTGAGCGCCTGCACCGCAACTACTACACCTATGAATGGACCTGGGTTTACAACCACCTGGAACAGTTCTATGGCATAAAGCTTGAGCAGATAACGGCTGCCGATGTTGTGGATATCGTGGAGAAATGGAAAGAGGCAGTCGTTGGACTCGACCGACAAGTATATGACGATGCCCGGAAGGAGTTCTCACTGGCTTCAATGACCGGATTCGGCGCCGACGGCTCACGCATAGAGAAGGAGCTTGATTTTGAACAGGTGCGTGGCGACTTCGAGAGCAATCCATTCGTCACAGCCATTCTCGACCACATCGTTGCCAAGACAGCCCTTGGCAACGAGCTGATTTCGCGCTTGCAGCCTCTCATAGCCGACTAAGCGAAACCATACAATTGTGAAAAGACCTTGATGGATGCGACGTTATCCAATAGGAGGATATGGCGGTTTTCAGTTACAGACTTACCATAACCAATTTAATATTAATGAGGCTGCGTTCAATTGTGACACAGCCTCATTGTTATTTATAAATCTTTATGCTGATTAGTCGATGCCAAGCTCCTTGCAAATCCGGGCAATCTTTGCCTCAGCTGCTGCATTTGTCTCATCGTACTTCTCGGCTGACTCGAGTGTGCCGTGAACCTCGATATAGAACTTGATCTTAGGCTCTGTTCCCGAAGGACGGATTGAGATCTTGGTGCCGTCCTCTGTGTAGTATTGGAGCACATTCGATGTTGTAGGCATCACAAGCTTCTCTACTGTGCCTGCAGCAATGTTCTTCTGCTCAAGTGTAGCGAAGTCCTTCACTGTAACAACCGGCGATCCTGCAATTGACTTTGGAGGATTCTCGCGGAACTGCTTCATGATAGCTTGAATCTCCTCTGCACCCGATTTGCCCTTACGCACAAGCGATACGCCTTTCTCCTTCGAGTAGCCGTAGGTCATATAGATGTCGATGAGCATAGCATTCATATCCAAGCCCTTCTCCTTTGCCCAAGCTGCAATCTCAGCCATGAGCGAGATAGCCGAAACAGAGTCTTTGTCGCGAACGAAGTCCTCAGCAAGGAAGCCGTAGCTCTCCTCACCACCACCAAGGTAGCGAGCCTTGCCCTCGTTCTCACGCATCACAGTTGCAATCCACTTGAATCCGGTGAATACGTCGTAGAGCTTGATGTTCTGCTTCTCGGCAATCGATTTGATAGTGTCGGTTGTAACGATAGTCTTCACGATATACTCGTTGCCGGTGAGCTTACCAAGTTCCTTGTTGCGTGCCATTAGGTAGTAGAGGAAGATCATCACAATCTGGTTACC
>CALZFJ010000286.1 GCA_945645715.1 uncultured Prevotellaceae bacterium
TGAAGAAGCAGGGCTATGGCGTTGCCATTGCTTCGTCGGTGCCTATCGACGATGCCACTCCGGCAGCATTCTATGCCCACGTAGAAAGCCGCAAGATGTTCTACGAAATCGGTCTCGACCTCGCCAAGAGCGACTATGACTTTTTCGCCGGAACCAAGCTCCGCGGTCTCAAGGACAAGGACGGCAAGGAAAACGACCTGATGGCTACTATCAAGAAGAGTGGCTACACAGTGGTGTATGGTGCCGACGGCTACAACAGTGAGAAGAGCAAGAAGCACCCGAAGATGCTCCTGCTTAGCGCCGACAACGGCCAGGACCACAATGGCTTCACCATCGACAGCACTGCCACCAATCTCTCACTCGAATTTGTCACCGCTGCCTGCATGGAGCACCTGCAGAAGTATAGCCCCGATAAGTTCTTCATGATGGTGGAGGGCGGAAATATCGATTGGGCTGCACACTCCAACGACGGCGGAACCGTGATAAAGGAAATTCTAAACTTCAACAAGTCGATTAAGCTTGCCTACGACTTCTATAAGCAGCACCCCGATGAGACGCTTATCGTGGTCACTGCCGACCACAACACAGGCGGAATGACACTCGGCGTGAACAAGGGTCCAAAGGAGGTTGACCTCGGTGTATTCGACTACCAGCGCACTTCGCTCGAGCTGTTCCAGAGGTATTGCCTCGACCTGCAGAAGAGTGGCAAGCAAGTCACTTGGGAGGAAATGAAGGCTATCCTCAATGAGAAACTCGGACTCTTCGGAGCTGTGAAAGTGAGTGAGAAGAGCGAGAAGCGGCTTCAAGAGGCTTTCAACCGCACTTTCATCACTCGCGATGCAGGCGATGAGAAGACGCTCTACGCTACGTTCAGCGAATTTGTGAAGATTGTGTTCGACGTGCAGAACCATTGCGCAGGTATCGGCTGGACATCGACCAACCACACCGGCGACTTCACTCCGGTATTTGCCGTGGGAGTGGGAGCGGAGCAATTCAGCGGTCTGCGCGACAACACCGACTTGCCACGCATTATGCGCCAACTCACAGGCGTTTCACGATAACAGCCCATGTTTTTGCTACCACAAGAATTAACATAAAACACAAAAAAATGGTGCGTCGATTTAATTTTTGGCGCACCATTTTTTAAGAAATTATTTTTCTGACAAAAAAATATGAAAATTTTTGCGCCGAATGAGATTTTTTTGTCAAAATCGGCAAGACAAAAATATCAGCCTCATAAATAGTTGATTCACAATTAAATACAATCATAAAATAGCGAACTATGTGCGTTTTTTGAGGCGTTTTATACCTCTAATTTTCAATAAATTAGAGAATAAAAACGTAAATTTTACATTATTTATGAATCGTTAATATAAATTGAGTTTTGTGTTTGAAAAAAAGTTTATACCTTTGTATCGGAAAAATAACGGACAACAAAACTAAGATCAAACAACAACAAACAACAAAAATATATACTTGAATTTTGGTTATGAGGGGGGTGTGCTTTTGTGAAAAAGCGCACTTTTCAATTTTTATATACCCCTATATCGGGGGAAGATATGGGTGAATAGGATCAATAGGACTAATGGGGCAATGGTGGCAGTGTGCCGGGTGGCGTGAGCGGTGGTGGCATTGCAGCGCTCGCCGCGTGGGTGGCACAAAAAAAGAGACACAAGCCCCACTTTCACAGCGTCACGCTTGCGCCTCGCATCATCGAGAGATATTGAAACTTAACAGAAATGCCTTATTTGTGCATCGGGCGAACTTTTTTCGCCCATTCTTATTACCTTTTCTACAACTATAACTAACAAGAGGTAGAAAAAGTTCGACAGAAAATCAAATTTTTTCAAAAAATTTTCGGTCAATGTCATAATCCACTATGAATGTGCATTATAGCCCGCTCAATTCACGAAGAATTTTTTCAACGTGGGGCGTTGGGCTCACGCGCCATGCATCGGTGAGATATGCTTGAGCCAAGGCTGCATAGTCGGCTCGCGCAGCCTCATCGGTGGTTTGGCGGAGAGCGGTATAGTAATATACACCCATATTGAGCAGAGCATCATAGTCGGCGGGCTCATGCGACACTATGTGGCGGTAGCAGCGCATGGCATCGTCGGGGCGCGAAGCCTTCATGTAGGCATTGGCAAGGATTCGGGCGAGCTGGAGACTCTCGGGCGTTTCGTCGAGCATAGTCTCAGCAATCCCAATCACACCCTCGGCATTGTTGCGGAAATCGTAGTAGTCGAGCAAATACACATTGATGCCTCGCGCGAGCCACGGCTGGCGGTCGCGCACAAGCAGCAACAGCTTCTCATACTCATCACCCTCGCCCATGGCAAACGAGATGCCTTTCACCCCCGAGAAAATCGAGTCGAGAGCAATGCCTTGCTTCTGTGTCCGTTCAAAGAAGCGCATCTGCTCATCTTGGTTGCGTAACATTCCGCTGGTGAAGATGGCGTGATAATACGATGCCACATCGCCCGGACGCAACTCCAGCATCACCTCATACATAGCCAGGGCGCTTTGCCACTCCTGATACTTGAAGAAGCGGTCGGCACGCACCTTGGCAGCCTCATAGCGGCGAACGCTATCAGCCACCTCGGCTTGCACGCTGAAGGCGAGCCACATAGTGAGTAATGCAAGAATTATCTTTCGCATAATGCAATTAATCTTTTTCCACCCCAAAATTATGCAAAAATTTCGGCAAAACAGCTACCGTGTGGCATTTTTTTAATAATTTTGGAGGAAATTTTCAGTAAGAAACAAGAACTGTTTATTATGGACGAATTAAGAGTCGTTGTATCAAATATCTGGGAGATGATTGGCTTGCAGGGCAATGTGCTTGCCGAAGTAACTCACTGGTCGCTGCTTGCGCTATCCTTGCTTTTCGCGCTGCTTTGCGGCACTCTTGCAAGCCGCATTGTGCGCCCTGTGGTGCACAAGATAATAGAGAAATCGTCGTCGAAAATCGATGATGTGCTGCTCAACGACGATGTGCTGCGCTCGGCATGCCGCATCATTCCGGCAATAGTATTCCTGTTTCTGGCACCGCTCAGCTTCGAGGGGAAACGTCCCGACGAACTTGCCTATGTGCTCATAGAGCGTGCAAGCGACATCTACCTCACGGTGATGATTCTGTCGCTCATAAATCACATTCTCAACAATCTCACACGGCTCAGTACCGTGCATGACCGCCTGCGCGACCACTACATCATAGGGCTTGTGCAGTTTCTGAAACTTGTGTTTTTCTGCCTCGGCGCGATTATTGTGGTTGCTATCGTAATCAACCGTTCACCACTCTCGCTCATCGCCGGACTCGCTGCCGCTGCCGCTGCTTCCGCCTCCTCTGCTTCCGTTGCCG
>CALZFJ010000287.1 GCA_945645715.1 uncultured Prevotellaceae bacterium
AGTCGCTTTTAGTCTGCTTCAACTGCTCATTAAAAGGCCCGTTAATGTCAGTGTAAGCCAATTCCTTGGAGCATTTCACCGGCAGGAGAGGCGGAATGAGTTTCTCGTTGATTTCTCCTAAAGCTTTTGAACGCACCACTTCGTCGCGTGTAAACCACAGCGTACTGTCGAGCTTGCCGATTTCCCAGTTGCCGTAGGGGATTATCACGCAGCCAAACTCCAAGCCCTTCGATTTGTGAATTGTCATCACATTCACTGCATCTACGCCTTCGGGTGATGCAATGGATAGCTTGCCGCTTGTGCGGTCCCACCATCGCAGGAAGGAGAGCAGTGTGCCGCTTGTGCGGCTGCTGAAGTCGATAACCACATCTTGGAAGGCTTGCAGGAAAGCATTCTCGCGCTCTCGTGCATCATTGCCCACGCGCTCTATGATACGCTCCACTACCGATACCAGGCTGAAGCTTTCGCTTTCGCGCGGCATGAAGTCGGTGATTTCACGCCCCACATCGCTTATGTCTTCGGGTTGCTCAAAGCATTTGTTTAGGGCTTCTCCCGGATCTTCACCCTTGTTGAGCAGTCGCTCATATTGGCGCAGAATGCGGTGAAGCTGCTCGTTGAACGACCGCTTTCGGGTGGCTTCGTCGATTCCGTCGGGCATCGACATGGTGAGGGCTATGTAGCGCAGATAGCTCACCACGAGGCGCACAGCAGGAGAGTTGCACAGTAGCAGCGATTCGTTTGATACCACATTGATGGTGTGGCGACGCTCGTCGTCCTTGTTGTTCTCAAGAATGCTTTGGATTATCTTGGCACCCTGTGAGTTTCTATCTACAAGCACTGCAATGTCACTTTGTCGGTAGCCGCGGTCGATGAGGTCGCAGATGAGATTGATTGTGCGCTCAGCCACAGTATCGTCGTCAAGCTTTTCGAGCATATTGATTCTGACGTATCCCGCTGTGGCTTGGTCGGGCTTGTAGAGCTGCACCACATTCTTGTACATATCGGTAAGATGAAGTTCCTTGGCGATATGTGTGAAGAATGTGTTGTTGAATTTCACCACATTTGGGGTGCTTCGCCAGTTGCGGTTCTTATCATCGGAGGGTAGCACCCATTGGCGCAGGTCGGTTCCCACTTTATGTTGCAGCAGCGAAGGGTCGGAGTTTCTGAAGCGGTAGATGCACTGCTTCTCATCGCCGATGATTAGGTTGAAAAAGCCACTGCCGAGGCTGTTGCTTAGCAACGGTTCCATATTGTGCCATTGCAGCTCCGATGTATCCTGAAACTCGTCGATAAGGAAATGATTCACGCTGGTGCCGATTCGCTCATAGATAAAAGGTGTGCTGTCCGTGCCTATGATGTCGTTGAGCAGTGCATTGGTGTCGGATAGCAGAATCAGGTTGTTCTCATTGCGGAAGTTGCTCACACAGCGGCTGATATATGCTAAGAGTCCCAACTTGTAGATATTCTTCGATATAGCGTTGAGCAGGCAGTATTCATCTGCTGCGTTGAGAATCTTTTTGCCATTATCCTGGATTTCATTATTCACATAAGCGTGAGTTGCAGGGTCGGCATCGGTGATTTTGTTGAAATTGTCTTTAGGTGAAAAAATATATTTGCGCAGCAGTTTGGTATTGTCCCATTCGGGAATGAAATCTTGCACACTCGCCTTGCTGAGCCAGGCTGCAACGCACCCCTTTTTTCCCCGCTTGTCGGGATTGTAGCCATCGATGATACTATTGGTGGAGGAAATCAGCTCGCGAATTAGCCTCAATAGTTCCTCTCTGCGCGATTGGAGCGCAATCTCGAATTTGCCCAACGAACTGCTGTCGTCGGCAAGGTAGGAGTCCATCTCAGTGTGCACTTTTCGGAATATTTCCTTGTTGATGATGCCGGCAATGGAGAACAGGCTGGTGTCGGAGCTAGAGAATGTACGATTGTCCGATGCCTGGTCGTTGCCCTCCTTGAATGGATTCCAGTTTTTTTCGCCCGACTGCACCTGCGCCGTGACGTAGGTTTTAAGCCAACTGATCACCTGTGAATACTGTTTGCGGTCGGAGCGTATTTGGTTGAGGAAATCGTGCACGCCCACGGCGAGGACATAGTTATCGTTCAGCTCAATGTCATAGTCGTAAGGCAGGTCAACTTCGGCGGCAAACGTTCGCAATATTATCTGGAAAAATGAGTCGATGGTGCTCACGTTGAAGTTGGAGTAGTCGAAAAGCAGCTCGGTGAGTGCACGCTTGGCAGCTTTGCGTACATCATCCTCGGTGGCGTTGAACCTATCACAGAGCGTTTCGAGATAATTGCTCTTCTCATCGCGCATGCCGGCGAGAATGGCAAGTTCCTTCACAATGCGTTGCTTCATTTCCTCGGTGGCTTTGTTGGTGAAAGTCACTGCGAGGATGTGGCGGTGATATTCGCGCTTGCGTTTCGCGCTATAGAGGCGCAATGAGCCATTCTCGGTTTTCTCGCCGAGGAGCAATGTGATATATTCAAGGGCAAGTGTGAACGTCTTTCCCGAACCTGCCGAGGCTTTTATGATGTTGAGCATAGTTTTTAAGAGTGTTATCAGATGATTCGAGCCTTGAAGCCTTTTGCTTTGAGAAACGCGAGCACTTTGTCGCGGAAATCGCCTTGAATCAGTATCTCTCCGCCACGGGCTGAGCCACCCACGCCACAGTGCTGTTTCAGCTCCTTTGCGAGCACCTTCAGAGCCTCGTCGCTGCCCACGAAGTCGGTGACGAGAGTTACACGCTTGCCGTTGCGGTTGCGCTTGTCGAGCATCACATTCAGCATTTGCTTGCCTTGTTCGGCAAGGGCGTCGGCTGAAGCATCTGTGGGTTCTTCAGTAGCCTCATGCGTGGCTTCATCGGGATTGTAGTTGAAAGCCGCCCCGAGAGCGGCTTTCCAGTCTTCGTTCATCATCATTTATCAGTGTTATTATTTAGCCTGAAAATCGTCGGGATAGGTGATTTCGTTGATAATCTTGCCGCCGGCAATGCGTATGTAGGTGTGGAAAGATCGGGAGCCTTCAGTGAGTTCAATCACACGGGCACCATTTCCGCCCGGAATATTGTTATACACAGTGCCGCCTCCTGTGTAGCGACCATAGCACAGTGCTATGCTGCGCCAGTTCACGAGATAGTCGTTCACATGGTCATGACCCACAAATGTGGCGATGATGTCGCCTTGGCTGCGCATTGCAGCAAACAGCCCTGAGTTGATTTTCGGCGAGCAGGCAGCTTCTCCGCGGTAGCCCATCATCTGCGCATTCTCGTTGCATGCATGCTTTCAGAGGAACTAGAAAAACTTGGAATAAAAATTGCGCGCAGAACAG
>CALZFJ010000288.1 GCA_945645715.1 uncultured Prevotellaceae bacterium
TGGCTTTCGTAATCACCTCGGTAAGGTATTGGGTCTCGCTTGTATGTCTCGATGAAAGAGAGGAGTATTGACAAAGCGTCGGCTTTGCCGTCGGTTGCCATCAATGCCGGGTCGTATCGCCATACGGAAACTGAATATTCCCTCGGGGTGGCATAGACCTTTATGCCTAGTTCTCTTGCTTTCTGCGATGTCATACCATAATCCCAATACTCATTTGAATCCGTATCGTTTATGTATATCAAGGATTCGCAGACGTTCGTCAGCCCCAACTTCGTCACATCATAATCGGTATAGCCTGATGAAATCACCGGGCTTTGCAACATTTTATCAACTTGGTTGTAGAGTTCGGCACCACGCTTGTAAAATTGCAGGACCTTATTGTGCCCTACGCTTTCCACCCTTGCTATTCCGAAATTACACAACTCCATCACTGCTAGCGTCACCGTCTTTGCCGAGTAGCCTATCAGCTCGGCAATCTCCTTGAATGGTATTCCTGCCAATGACTTCTTCTGAAGATGATACAGCAAAAGCACTTGGGCTGATATGGTCAAGGTTTTTGGCGAGCTTTTCTTTGTCAAGTTATTTTCCGTAAAAGAAATTAGCAACTCAGGAAAGTAGAATTGATGTCCCGGCACAACGAAGTTCACTTTCCTACTGACAAGCAGTCGGCGAAATACAGCATCCATAACAGGCAACTCTATAAGCAGAATGAATTGGAAGTATTCCTTCATCGCGTGAAAGTCTTTAGCAATGTTGGTGCCGTTGAATTTATCTCCATTTATCCGTTGAGCGACTATAACAGATATGCCAGAAATGGAAATCTCGTAAAACTTATAGTTCTTGGCAAAGGTGGAATTTTGGGCTTGGATAAGATTGTCTGATGCCTTCTTTGGAAAAGACATTTTCAAGCCAAGTTCGGAGGTAATGTATGAGTGTAAACTTTTCATACTTACATAACGTGAAACTCAGTGTTATTGTTGTATATTAAATTACTTTTAACATATACTAATTATCAATGGATTACATATAATTACCTTAACACTATATATGTGTCTTTTAGAAACGACATCTCGTGAGATAATTTTGCAGTGCATCCGATGGCGATGGACTGGCATTGCTCAATGACCGAGAGCCGGAGCTTTTGGATGCCACCGCCCGAAGCGACGCGAGAGCACCGTTATTGCGTGAGGGCACAATTACACATGAGTACACAAAACTCAATTATCAACATTGCTGAGCTGGCGGCTGCTATGCCTAACGCCATTCTCCAAATCTCCGCAGGCGACCTCTGCGACTTCGCCCATCGCCTAATTGAATCCGCAACCGACGTGGCTCGGTTGCAGATAGAACGTGCCAACCTCTCCAAAGAACTGCTCACCATTGAGGAGGTGGCGGACATGCTGAAAGTGTCGAAGATGACGCTCTACCGTTGGAACCTGAACGACACCTTGCCCAAGATTGAAATCGGAGGCAAACGCCGCTATCGCCGTGCCGATGTTGAAGCTATTATCGAACAACGAAAAGAGAAGAAGCAATGGACGAGAAAATAACAATTAAGCCCAAAGGGTTGCTGTCGCTCAACAAGCAGCGACCCGAACTTCCCATCGACGGACTTCCGGCTTCGATACAGAACTACATCAACGCAGTGTGCAACATCTACCATTGCCCGCGTGAGTTTGTGACCACAGCCGTGCTCGCTACCGCATCTACCGCTATCGGCAAGAAGGTAGTTGTCAACGAAGGCATCTACAAGAATCCGTTGGTGCTGTGGTTTGTGTCGGTGGCACGGAGCGGCAGCAACAAGTCGTACCCGATGAAACTCGTCACACAACCGCTTCGCCGCATAGACGAGGAACTCTATGCCGAGTATAAACGCGAGTATGACGATTGGAAAGCAATCCCTGCCAAAGACCGTGCCGATGAACCTAAATGTCCGGCAATCGTTCTCGACGACTGTACCGATGAACGCCGCAGCGAGATACTGTTCATGAATAACGATACCAACGAGCCACAAAATCGACCTGTAGCCAAACGAGGCAACAAACGTGGCGCGATTGGTATCTATCCCGAACTGAAGGGTATGTTCGACTCAAAGAACCAGTACCAAAATGGCGGCACATCTGCCATATCCAAATTGCTGCGACTATTCGACTGCGAGGATATCAAGGTTGACCGCAAGAACGGATTCACGATGCTAATCAAAGACCCGTTCTTCAATATCATCGGAGACTTGCAGACCGGCATGCTCCGCTCCACCTTCGGCAGCGAGCTCTTTATGACCAACGGTTTGAACCAGCGGTTCTTGTTCAGCGTTGCCGAGGATATTGAATATCCGCATCGCAGTCACGAGACGTTGCCTTACGGCATCGCTTGCGAATGGGCGCAGACCGTGCGTATGCTCTATGAGGGAATCTATCACAGTCCCGATGGCAACCACTACACGCTTGTCCGCAGCACCGATGGCGAGGTATCGCTCGGAAAGGAGGCAGATACCCTGTATGACGACTACCACAACTATCTGCAAGACAAAAAGGCGATGGCTGACTGCGACTATGTAGCGTCAATCTACAGCAAATTGCAGATACAGGTGCTCCGCTATGCCGGAATAGTCCACGTGCTCGACCTGGCAGAGCAACGCGGCATGCGTTGCGACTACAACATCATGCGGAAAGAGCCGATGGAGTATGCCATTCGCTGTATGGAATACTTCGAGCAGATGGCTCTGCTGGTCTATTCACGAATTGCCGAACAGCCGCCTTGCTTTTTTTTGTTTCGCCGTTATAGGCTGCGGCGGATGATTGCGGTGAAAATTCTGCCCGAACGGATGCCTATGCGGCGGGCTGAGAAGTAGCGCATGGGTTGGCAACGGGTGCAGCGTCCGCTGAGATTGATGCTCTCCAACCCCACCGGTCCGCTGGCACTCACCGTAGGCGAATGGATTAAAGCCATCGTAGACGGCGTATTGCCCGAGCAACACGAGGACCTGAGCAATGCCGCCACCCACAAATTCTACGCCCAACTCCACAAAGCCACTCAGGGCAAAGACATAGCATTTTTCGACAGCTACGATGCCCTCGAAGCTTTTCTGAGCGACGATATGCAATGGGGACAATGCGCTGAAGGGCATTTGCCTCATCTGCGCCATGCCGACAACTTCGTGGTGTTTGGCACTCGCGCCAAAGGCATTCTCATAGCACAACATGTGGCTCAATACATAAAGCACCCCGACAACTGCGCCTACGATGCAGCACTTGCAGCTTCGGAGGGCTATCAGATGCTCACCACTCGTGGCGCCTGCCCCATCGACTTGCTAAAGCACGCATTCAGCAACGGGCTC
>CALZFJ010000289.1 GCA_945645715.1 uncultured Prevotellaceae bacterium
TTATCAGGGCAAAGGCATTGTTTGCGATTGACATTGATGCGCAAATGCCTCAGATAGAGCGGAAGCCTCAAATAGAGTGGTATCATGCAGTGCACCCGATGCTGCTGCTCACGCTGCGAACTCAAGGCAAGGCGGTGGTGCCGCTCAATATAGAGCTGAACGAGAAGAACAGAATATTGATTATATCGGGACCGAATGCCGGAGGAAAGTCGGTGTGCCTGAAGACGGTGAGTGTGGTGCAATACATGACACAGTGCGGATTGCTGCCGCCTGTGTATAGCAACTCACACATAGGCATATTCAAGAATATTTTTGTGGATATAGGCGACGAGCAATCGATAGAGAACGACCTGAGCACATATAGCTCGCACTTGATGAACATGAAATTTTTCATCAATAATGGCGGGCGCGACACGCTGGTGCTGATTGATGAGTTCGGTGGGGGAACTGAGCCACAGATAGGAGGTGCGATAGCCCAGGCGATGCTTGCACGCTTCAATGCCAAGCACATGTGGGGCGTGATAACCACGCATTACCAGAACCTCAAGCACTTTGCCGATGAGAATGATGGAATCATCAACGGTGCGATGCTCTACGACAGGCAGCACTTGCAGCCGCTGTTCCAGCTGTCGATAGGTTATCCGGGCAGCTCGTTTGCGGTGGAGATAGCGAGGAAGATAGGGCTTCCAGCCGATGTGATAAGTGAGGCAGAAGCAATAGTGGGCAGCGACTATGTGAATATGGACAAATATTTGCTCGACATAGCCCGTGACCGGAAATATTACGAGAACAAGCGGCGCGAGATACACTCGAAGGAGAAGCATCTGCAACAACTCATTGATAAATATGACAGTGAAGTGGAGCGGCTCTCGGGCGAGCAGCGCGATATAATCCGTGCAGCTAAGGCTGAGGCTAAAGAGATACTTGCGCGGAGCAATGCCAGCATAGAGCGCACCATACATGAGATAAAGAAGGCTCAAGCCGAGAAGGAACGCACGAAGGAGATACGCCGACAGCTTGATGAATTCAAAGAACGGCTTGAGGCTCAGGAGGATGGTGTGACTGTGAAGCGCAACCCCGAACTGAAGCACAAAAAGCGCAAGCCGAAAGAGGCGGAGAAGCACGAAGATGCAATTGCCGAGATTACAGTAGATGATTATGTGGTGATTGACGGCGGTAACTCGCGCTGCCTTGTGCTTGAAGTTACCGGCAAGCAGGCAACGGTGGCAATAGGTGAATTCAAATCGAAAATCGACCTGAAGCGGCTGAAGAAAGTGGGACATCGTGATGAAAGCGACCGAAAGGTGGCATTTGTGAGCGCATCGACCGCCAACAACATGCGCGACCGACAGCTGAAATTCAAGCAGGACATCGACGTGCGCGGAATGCGAGCCGATGAGGCAATACAGACGGTTACTTATTTCATCGACGATGCACTGCAATTCAGCGCAAAGACTGTGCGCATACTGCACGGCACAGGCAATGGCATTCTACGACAGCGCATACGCGAATATCTCAACACCGTGCCCGGCGTGAAATCGTATCGCGACGAGCACGTGCAGCTTGGCGGTGCCGGAATCACGGTGATAGAGCTTGGCTGACAAAGCAAAGGATTTTGCTGCAAGCGATACAATAATCACTTTTGTGTGAATGAAAGCTCGGCAAAAATGAGTAATTTTGCAGATAAGTAGCCAAAGAAGGCTTGAAATAACGAAGAAAAAACATAAAAAACCGATATGAGAACATATAAGCAATTACTTGTGGCGGCATTGATGCTGCTTGCGTCGGCACTTGGTGCTGAGGCTTTGACTATGAAGGACTTTGTGCTCAGCCAGAGCATTGCCGGAGGGGTGGGAGAGATGATTCCCGCCAATGATGGTAATAATTACTACGAACTCAGCGACGATTGCAGCCGCATAGTGAAGCGTAGCTACCGCACCGGCGAAGATGTGGCAGTGGTGTTTAATTCGGCGACAGCCCGCGACTGCAAGGTGGACTATTGGGAAGGCTTTGAAATGTCGGACGATGAGATGTGGATATTGCTCTGGACAAACAAGGAGAAGATTTATCGCCACTCCTTCAAGGCTGACTACTATGTGTATGAGGTTCGCCACAACAAGCTGACAAAGCTGAGCGAAGCGGGAGGCGAGGAGATAGCTACAATGTCGCCCGATGCACGAATGGTGGCATTTGTGAAGGACAACAACGTGTATGTCAGGAAGATGGAATATGGCACAGTGGTGGCGGTGACTACCGATGGCAAGCGCAACGAGATAATCAACGGCGTGCCCGACTGGGTGTATCAGGAAGAATTCGGACTGCTGAATGGACTTGTATGGTCGCCCGACTGCCTCACACTCTCGTTCCTTCGTTGGGACGAGCGCGAAGTGCCGATGTATGGGCTTAACATCTATGAGGGAGCATGCAACCAGCAGACTCAATATGCATTGTATCCGGGGCGGTTTGAGTATAAATATCCCGTTGCAGGAGAGAAAAACGCCGCGGTGAGTGTGGTGAGCTATGATGTGGACAACCGCACACTGAAGACGATGAAGCTGCCCATTGATGCTGATGGATATATTCCGCGAATCAAGTATGCCACGACATCTGACCGACTGATGGTGACAACGCTCAACCGCAACCAGAATCATTTGCAGATATTTGCAGTGAACCCGCGCTCGACAGTGGCGAAGCTCATATACAAAGAGAAGTCGGAATCGTGGATTAACCTTGACTATGCCGATGCAGCAGTGTGGGGTGAGAACACTTTCACGATATTGAGCGACAAGAGCGGATTTACGCATCTCTATCAATATAGCAACAGCGGTGCACTGATAAAGCAGATTACGAAAGGCAATTGGAACATAACCGACTATTATGGCTATGACCCTGTGCTTAAAGTTCACTATATTCAGACTACACAAGCCGGACCGCTCAATCGCGTGCTGGCAAAGGTTGATGCCAAGGGAATAGTGACTAAGATTAGTGGAGATGCCGGCACATATAGCGCACAATTCAGCAAGAACTATACATATTATTTGCAGAAATTCAGCGATGTGAAGACACCACCACGCTATGCCATCTATAACAACCGCGGGAAAAAGGTGCGCAATGTGGAGATGAACAGCGAATATGCCGGGAAATATACAGCCGGGAATATTCCTGTGAAGGAATTCTTCACATTTGAGAGCGACGGCAATGTGCTCAATGGCTATATGATAAAGCCGGTGAACTTTGATGCCGGAAAGAAATACCCCGTAATCTTATCGCAATATAGCGGACCCGGCTCGCAGAAGGTGCTCAACTCATGGAAGATGGAGTGGGAGCAATATTTT
>CALZFJ010000290.1 GCA_945645715.1 uncultured Prevotellaceae bacterium
TTCACTACGATGTGCAGCTCATAGGTGGTATCGTGCTTCACAAGGGCAAGATTGCCGAGATGGCTACAGGTGAGGGTAAGACCCTCGTGGCTACGCTCCCGGTCTTCCTCAATGCACTCACCGGAAACGGCGTGCATGTGGTCACAGTGAACGACTACCTCGCCAAGCGTGACTCGGAGTGGATGGGCCCGCTCTATATGTTCCACGGAATATCGGTTGATTGCATCGACAAGACTCAGCCTAATACACCCCAGCGCCGTGCCGCATATAACTGCGACATCACTTTCGGAACAAACAATGAGTTCGGTTTCGACTACCTCCGCGACAATATGGCTACCACTCCCGAGGAGCTGGTGCAGCGCAAGCACAACTATGCCATCGTCGATGAGGTCGATTCAGTGCTTATCGATGATGCCCGTACACCGCTCATCATCTCCGGTCCCGTGCCAAAGGGCGAGGACCAGATGTTTATGGACTACAAAAACAATGTGGAGCGCGTGGTGAATGCCCAGCGCAAGCTTGTCACCGAGCTTCTTGCCCAAGCCAAGACTCTCATGGCAAGCGACGATCAGGAGAAGGTGAAAGAAGGCTCGCTGCTGCTCTACCGCGCTTTCAAGGGTCTGCCTAAGAATGGCGCTCTCATCAAGTTCTTGAGCCAGGAAGGCGTTAAGCCTGCAATGCTCAAGACTGAGGCTTTCTATATGCAGGACAACAGCCGCGAAATGCACATCGTCACCGACCCTCTCTACTTCATCATCGACGAGAAGAACAATAGCGTGCAGCTCACCGACAAGGGTATCGACGTGCTCACCGGCACCACCAGCGACACCTCTTTCTTTGTGCTGCCCGATATCGCTGCCGAGCTTTCGGCTGTGGAGAACGAGAAGATCTCCGACGACGAGAAGCTTGCCAAGAAGGATGCTCTCATGCAGAATTACTCTATCAAGGCTGAGCGCGTTCACACTGTGAACCAACTTCTCAAGGCTTACACCATGTTCCAGCGCGATGTGGAATATGTGGTGACCGAAGACGGAAAGGTGAAGATTGTAGATGAGCAGACGGGCCGTATCATGGAGGGTCGCCGCTACAGCGACGGTCTCCACCAGGCTATCGAGGCCAAGGAAGGTGTGAAGGTGGAGGCTGCAACACAGACGTTTGCCACTATCACACTGCAGAACTACTTCCGCATGTATCACAAGCTCGCCGGTATGACCGGTACGGCTGAGACTGAGGCAGGTGAGTTCTGGGATATCTATAAGCTCGACGTTGTAACCATTCCCACCAACAAGCCTGTGGCTCGCGTGGATATGGACGACCGCGTGTATAAGACCAAGAAGGAAAAATACAACGCCGTGATTGAGGAAATTGAGGAAATGGTGAAGATTGGCCGTCCGGTGCTCGTGGGTACCACTTCGGTGGAGATTTCAGAGCTGCTCAGCCGCATGCTCACCATGCGTCACATTCCTCACAATGTGCTCAATGCCAAGTTGCACCAGCGCGAGGCTGAAATCGTGGCTCAGGCAGGACGCAAGGGCGTGGTTACCATTGCCACCAACATGGCAGGTCGTGGTACCGACATCAAGCTCACCCCCGAGGTGAAGGAGGCAGGCGGTCTTGCCATTATCGGTACGGAGCGCCACGAGTCGCGCCGCGTCGATCGCCAGTTGCGCGGTCGTGCCGGACGTCAGGGCGACCCGGGTTCGTCGGTGTTCTACGTGTCGTTTGAGGACACTGTGATGCGCCTCTTTGCATCTGACCGCGTGGTGAAAATGCTCGACCGCCTCGGCTTGAAGGACGGAGAGCGAATTGAAGCCCCCATGGTGACCCGCTCAATCGAGAACGCACAGAAGCGCGTGGAGGAGAACAACTTCGGCATCCGCAAGCACCTCCTCGAATACGACGACGTGATGAACGCCCAGCGTAACGTGATCTACACCCGCCGTCACCACGCCCTCATGGGAGAGCGCATCGGCATCGACATAATGAACATGATCTACGACAGCGTGGAGGATATGGTGGATAGCTTCGGTGCTCCCGAGGATTATCAGGAGTTCCGCATGAAGGTGTTCACCGTGTTTGCCATCGACATGCCCTTCACCGATGCCGAGTATCGCAGCCTCGACCGTAGCGAGATGATTGACCGCATCTACAAGGCAGCCGTTGCCGCACTTCGCCGCAAGGGCGAGCGCATGGCTGAGGTGGCACTGCCGGTGTTCCGCGGCATAGTGGAGCAGCACGGAGCCAAGGGAATGGTGCGCGTGCCTATCACCGACGGTAAGCGCGTGTTTGGCATCACAGTCGATGTGGAGGAGAGCATCAATACCGAGTGCAAGAATATCGCCAAGGCATGGCAGAAGGCAATTTTGCTCATGTCGATCGACGAGTCGTGGAAGGAGCATTTGCGTGAACTCGACCAGCTGCGCCAGTCGGTACAGAATGCCAGCTACGAGCAGAAAGACCCGTTGTTGATTTATAAGCTTGAGTCGTTCAACCTCTTCAAGACGATGCTCAGCACTATGAACAACAAGGCAATAGCAATGCTTATGCGTGGTCAGATTCCTGTGCAGCAGCCCGATGAGCAGCAACAGCAACAGCAACAGCCGGCACAGCCTCAGGTGAGTCAGGCACCGCGCGAAATGCCGCGTCGCCCGCAGCAGCACTACACCGAGAGCCGCGAGAGCTATCCCGGAGCCGCCGAGCAGCGTGCAGCAATGCAGAGTAGCCACCAGCAGCGCCGTCCCACCCAGCCCCTGCGCGTAGGTCCGAAGGTAGGCCGTAACGACCCGTGCCCGTGCGGCAGTGGCAAGAAGTACAAGGATTGCCACGGCAAAAACGCCTAACCCCCACTGACGTCAGTCAAGATAACAGAAAATCGCGCCCCGGAGCATCCCCCCGAGGCGCGATTTTCAATACTATATTTCACTCCGCCTTGTGCCAATCAACCGTAATGCCCTTATCCGCTACAAGACCATCGACCGCATGTTGCGCGGAAGTGCTATTTTCCGCCTTTAATCCTATTGCAATTTTTGCAAAGCATCTGGCAATTCCCTGCCACCGTTGTGCCACCTTCTTTCCAGGGGGTGATGTGGTCGGCTTCCATTTCTTCCAATTCAAAATGTTTGTGGCAATGTACACAAATGCCTTTCTGTCGCTCGTATGCTTCGCGCTTTTGCTTTTTATCGAAAGTGCGAAAACTGAGGTCGCGCAGGTCACCACTCAATACATATCGGTAGATTCCTGATTTCTTCATAATCTCGTCGTCCTCCATCAAGTCGTGGATTTGCTTTTCCAGTGCTTCCGTGTCGTAAACACCTTCACCAAACTCATCGTAC
>CALZFJ010000291.1 GCA_945645715.1 uncultured Prevotellaceae bacterium
GATGGAATAGTGTGTGTAGGCACCGGCATTGAGCACAATGCCGTGGGCCGAAAAGCCTTGGCGATGAATCTCATCGATTATCGCTCCCTCGCAATTATTCTGGAAATAGGTGAGCGAGGCACGACCCTCGAAGTGCTTCTTCAGCTCCTCGAAATATTCCTCCATTGAGCGTGAGCCATACACCGAAGGCTCGCGCACGCCGAGCAGATTGAGATTCGGACCGTTGATTATCGCAATTTCTTTCATATTTTCTTGATTTTTCTGCAAAATTACTGCAAATAAGAGCAGAAACAAAAAGAAACTTCCATTTTTCTTCTTGTTTCTGCCCAATGTATGTGGAATTTAGGTGAAAATTCCTTTTCAATGTGCCGTCAGGTCTGAAATTTCCTATCGGCACTATTTTCTGTAGCTATTATTTCACAAAGAGGTAGGTGGCAACGCTCTCGTGTCCCAGATAGTAGGCACGTGCCTTGATGAGCTTGGCATCGCCTACGCTTACCGGACCTTTCCACACCGGGGAGTATTCACCCGGATCGGAGCCGTCGAGGGTGTAGCGCACTGTGGTGCCCGGATAGCAGGTGTTGGCAATGAGCTTGCCGTTCTTCACCACGATTCCGGGCTGATTGAGGTGGAAATCAACGCCTTTGCGCTGCAGGCGAGGCAGCTCACGAGTGCCGAGGCGCAAGTTGAACTGAGCCCTATCGGCTTTGTAGAGCTCGATGTCGGTGGCGCCTTCACCCCATGCTGGCGAAGCATTCCAGCCACGCTCAGCCATAGCGATGATGCGTGGAAAAGCATAGCGTTCGACCATGCCATCGTTGCGAATGGTTTCCGACCATATTTGCGACTGCACGCCCACTATATTCTCGCGGTGAGCGAGCGTGGGCTTGCCGTTGGCAACAGCAGCGAGGTCGATGGGAGCGCCATATCTACCTTCACGAGCCGAACGATAGGTGTTGTAAGGAAGGGCGCTGAAGGCTGTATATTCGCTGCTCCAGCCGCCCCAGCGCAGCCCTTGCTCGTCGTGATGCGGGGTGTAAGCCATATCGAAGTAGAAGTTGCGCACGTTGCTCAGCACCACGGGATAGCCATCGTTGGCGAGGGTGTAGGGCACTACATCGTAGGAGCCATTGGTGTTCCATGCGTTGATTATGCCGAAACGTGGCGCAACGCGGCGGTTGTAGTCGGCACTATGGTTGGTCCCTGATTCTTGCCAACCGGCAGCTTTCACGCCGTTCATAGCAATGTAAGCCGACATTCGGTCAACGTAGAACTCCGACAGCTCGTGCATCGACGCGATTCCATTGCGCTGCATGAAAGCCCGGGCTTCGGGCGAACCCTCGAGAGCACCGTTTGCCACTTCGTCGCCTCCAAAGTGGTAAGCCAAGAGCTGCACTCCGGCTTCGCGATACATGGCGTGAATTTCATCGAATACGGTTTCCATAAAGCGGTAGGTTCCGGGCAGGGCGATGTTGATTACATTATCGGTGAAATTTTGTGCCGACACATATTTTGAAGTATCGTTGGGGTCCCACACGCGATAGCGCTCGGCTTCGGCGGGATTGGAGGCGGCATATTTCTCGTAGCGAGCCTTGAGTGCCACCACGGCAGCGTGACAGTGTCCGGGAGTATCCACTTCGGGAATAATGTTCACGCCTCGCGACTTGGCAAACTTGAGCAGCTCGACAAATTGCCGGCGTGTGATGTAGAGATCGGTGCGCTTCAAGTGCTTGCGCATATCGTAGCCATTATACACCAGAGCCATGTGACGCGAATTATTATCTACGTAGGTGTTTTCTCTCACGGCTCCCACCTCGGTCAGTTCAGGTATAGCCGGAATTTCAAGTGCCCACGATTCGTCGTCGCAAAGGTGCAGGTGAAACACGTTCACCTTGTAGGCAGCTATGTAGTCGATAATATTCTTGATGCCTTCAAAAGCAGTGAAATTGCGGGCAATATCGAGCATAAAGCCTCGGTGACCGAGGTCTGGATAGTCGGTAATAGCTACGTTAGGGAGCTTTGTTCCGGCAGTCTCGATTGCGGCAATGAGCGTCTTCACTCCATTGAGCACCCCATCGGGCGAGCTGCCTGCAATCTCCACGCCCCGTTTACCCACAGTGAGGGTGTAGCCCTCGTTGCCGGGGGCTGCATCGGGCTTCACGCTGAGCTTTATGGCAAAGTCGGCATCGGTAGCGACAACGGTTTTATTGGCAGCAAGTTTCTCTGTGAGATAAGAGGCGGCAATGGCTGCAGCATCATCGGCTACGATAGCCACCTGCTTGGGCAGGGTAGTGTAACCTTTGGCGAGAGTCACTTGCTTGGGAGTGGGGAAAACGTTGTTCCACACCGTTCCCGAAAGCCTGAAGCCCTTGGGATTTACTTCGTTGTTGAACTGATACACAAAATTTCCGTCGGGATAATTCACATAATTATCCTTATTGACCTCGGCAAGCGAGGTCTGAGCCGACAGAGTTGCAGCGCAGGCAAGGGCGGCGCATAGTAGCAGGTTTCGGTTCATAATTTTGTAATGATAATAGTTAAAGGATTATATGATTGGTTATTGCTATAGTTTCTCGGCAAGGATAAAGTCGAGAAGAGCCTCGCAGGAGTCTTCAAGCAAGTCGAGCACCAGCTCAAAGCCCTCACTGCCCTCATAGTAGGGGTCGGGCACATAGTCGTAGTGCGGGAAGCGGCGAATAAAGCGCCCCATCGGCACTATTTTCGCAGTTTCCTCCACTGTTGCAGCCATCGAGCGTAGGTCATAGACGTTGCTGCTGTCCATGCCCACAATGAGGTCAAACTGCTCCAGATCATCGCCGGTGACTCGGCGGCTGCGGTGGGTGAGATCGTAGCCACGCCGACGGGCGTGCACGCGCATACGCCGGTCGGGCAAGTCGCCTGCATGACCGCCGTAGGTGCCGGCAGAGTCAATCTCGAAGCGGTGTTCCAAGCCTCGCTCAGCCACAATGCGCTGCATCACGCCCTCGGCGGCCGGGGAACGGCAGATGTTGCCAAGACACACAAAAAGCAGTCGGAATTTCTTCTCCATAAAATATCTGTTACATCGTTATGCAAAGATAAGGAAAATTTGCACAAATAGAAAACATAGTGCCAAAATTCTTTGAATCCCCCTCCACACCATCGCCATCATCAACGCCCCCGGAAAAGGGTTATTACCGCACTCGGGAAAAATCAATCAAGCAAGCTTGTTGCTTTTCCCACTCATTTGTTGTAACTTTTCATAAGTTAATACTGCACTCGGCATATCCAAAAATGAAAATCTGTGATTTTCTTTTTGTTTCTGCCTCATTTGTTGTAACTTT
>CALZFJ010000292.1 GCA_945645715.1 uncultured Prevotellaceae bacterium
TTATTTGATATTATTTGCAGTCCTTCTAATATCGCATAATGATTCACCTGAATATTTGCAGACAAATTTGATTATTGCATACAACTAATTTATTAACAACAACTAAAAACTAACTATTATGAAAAAGTTTTTACTTCTTTTGGTTGCATTATTTGCAACAACAGCGATGGTAAAAGCAGAAGATGCTATCGCTTATCCCGAGAACCCTTATGGCTGGCAAAGTAAGGAGGATATGTTCCAAGCATTTATGACTGATGCAGGAAAATCTACCGGAGATCTTACAATTGCCGATTTTCAGGCGATGGTGGGACCGGGAGAAAGGGAAGACGGACTTCACGACAATGGTCTCTGCAAGTATCTCACAGATGCAAGTGCAGCATTTGCAATGACAGAGAAGTGGGGTTGGCTCAAGGATTACATCAATGAGGTGCGTGCCGCACAAGGATTTGCAGCAATCCCCGGAGATGATGGTGCTGCCAGCAAGTATGAGGCAGGTGCATTCTTTATCAGCGGACAGAGCACAGCATGGCCTAAAGGTGCTGATTTCTCAGAGGCTGGCAAGGAGGAGAACTATCTGCCGAAGTTTGTGGCAAGCTATGAGACTCCATTCTCCTTGGTCGGTAAATTCAATGAATGGGCAATTGGTACGGCTCCCGATATGACCTGGCAGCTCGATGGCTCATATAAGATTGAGCTTCGCGACTTCTTCGGAGACTTCAAGATAGTTCAAGGACACGCATGGGACGGAGCTATCGAATATTGCTCAAATGGCGCACAGGTGAATCTGGGTGAAGAATACTTTCTTGCAAATGTTGGTGGCAATTTGTCGCTTTCGGGCAGTGGATACTGTGAAGATTGTGTAATCACAGTGCGCAAAGATGGTGAAAGCGTGGTGATGACTGTTACTGGAACTCCGGTTGATGAGCCATATATCATCGTGGGTGACTACAATGGTTGGAAGCTTGAGACAGCTGTTCCGTTCCGTGTGCAGCAAGACGGCTCATTAAAGACCGATGCAATCGAGGAGTTCAAGGGTGAATTTAAGGTTGTGAAGGGCCGCTGGAATTGGAACTCACAGTTTGGTTCTAATGGCTCAACGTTCGATATGGGCAATGCTTACACTTTGGTTGCAGGTAGCGCTAATGATAATTTGCCTAATATCTCTTTGTCGAACACCAATGTGCTTTACAAGGATGTGGTATTCGTTCTTGATATGAGCGGTGATGCTCCTGTTCTTACCGGAACGGCAGGCAGCACTGTTGAAGTAGAGGCTACATATCAGCTTATGGGCGATTTCACAAATTGGGATTTCAAAGATGCACCCACATTCACCAAGGTGAGCGAAGGCGTCTATGAGCTTCAGCGCGACTCATTCTATGGACGTTTCAAGATTGCGAAGAATGGAGCATGGGCAGGCTCATTGTGCTCAAATGGCAATGCAGTAGTAGTGGGTGAAACTTATTTCCCCAAAAATGACAACAATCCCAACGACATGTGGATTGATGGCATTGATGCAGATAATCCATTGACCAACGTGAAATTCACTCTTAACGTAACCAAAGCAGATGCTCCTACACTCCTTGTTACCGGAACTACCGGTGCTGAGAAGGTGGCTAAGGACGCAGTGAAGGTGGCTGTGAACGGTGGCGTAATCAGCGTAGCCGGAGCTGAGAATGTGGCTATCTACAATGCAGCAGGCGCTCTCGTGAGCACAAGCGCACAGGCCAATGTTCCTGCAGGTCTCTACATCGTTAAGGCTGGCAAGAACGTGCAGAAGGTGATTGTGAAGTAAATTGTTCACACATAAATAGATTGTTAGGGGCGCGACGGGTTCGCGCCCCTTTTTTGCTTGTCGGGGAGGAGTCTTGTCTGGAGGAGGCTTGGGAAAAAATAAACTCGGTGGGGATTCAGGCGAATATCTGGCGGAGGATTTCGGGCGAGCGCATGGTGCCTACGGTGGAATTGTGGAGGCGGAAGTAGCGCAGTGCGGCATCAAGAATGGCGTTGCGCTGAGTGTGTGAGAAGCGGAATCGATGCAGGTTGGCAAAATTCATTCGCGACAGCAGCATGAGGGCCGCAGCCTCGTCGGGAGGCAGGGCGTGGCTGCCGAGAGGCATAGAGCGAGTGAAAATGCCGTTCTCCATATCAAACCAGTAGCCCTCGTGGTAGGAGCCGGTGTCGGGTTGTATTCCGATGAAAGCGCCGAGATTGTAGAGGAAGCAGATGTGGAAATTAGCCACGCCATCGGTCATGGAGTCGAGCAGCTGCACCGAGCGGAACAGATATTCCCACAGCTGAGAGTTGCGCTCGCTCTCCTGAATGGCGCGGGTGAGCAGCTCGCTCACAAACATAGCCACGGCACTCTTCACGGGGTCGGCATAGAGCTGATGCAGGGGGACTATAGGCTTGGCGTCCTTTAGCGAAGCAAGGTCGCGGCCGGGCATGATGCGTGCCTCAAACTCCACCACCGATAGAGGCATGAAAGTGGCGTTGCGCATGCGTGCCGAGCGAGTGTTGCCCTGCGGAATCAGGAACGACATGCGGCCGCGCACATCGGTGTAGATGTGCGCGATAGAATTTTTGTCGGAATATTTCAGCACATGGAGCACAATGCCCCGCATTTTCTCGTACATTTTTCTGTAAAATAGGTTACTGGCAAAAGCCGATGCTAAATTACGAAAAAAGCCGAAATCAGGCAAAAAAACGGGCATAAAGGGAAGAAAAGAACGGAGAATGCAAGGAAATTCAGTGACTTTAAGGCGAATGTTGCCGCAAAATTTGGTAGATTCAGAAAAAGTGCGTATATTTGCACTCGCTTTTGGAGCGAAGAGCGCGAAAAGGCCCATTCGTCTATCGGTTAGGACGCAAGATTTTCATTCTTGAAAGAGCAGTTCGATTCTGCTATGGGCTACAATAACAAGCAATTTTAATTAAACAACAACAATTGATTTAAAATGGCAAATCATAAATCGTCAATTAAGAGAATCCGCCAGACTGAGGCTAAGAGACTTCGCAACCGTTACTACGCAAAGACTGCACGCAATGCAGTGCGTCGCTTCCGTGCATTGACCGACAAGGCAGAGGCACAGACAGCACTTCCTAAGGTTGTGCAAATGCTCGATAAGCTTGCAGGCAAGAACGTAATATCGAAGAACAAGGCTTCAAACTTGAAGTCGAAGCTCGCCAAGTACGCCAACAAGCTTGCGTAATCAGGCAATCGGCAGTCAAGAAGCCACATCGAGCAAAAGCTGGTGAGGCTATAATGATGGCCCATTCGTCTATCGGTTAGGACGCAAGATTTTCATTCTTGAAAGAGCAGTTC
>CALZFJ010000293.1 GCA_945645715.1 uncultured Prevotellaceae bacterium
GGGCATGGGGATAAAATTCTCATATCCCACACGCAAGGGATGAGTCGCATCGAAGTCGCCTACGGCAGATGATGCCGGATAACGCACTTTATCACCCACCTCAAAGCCGCTTGCCACCATGAGCGTGGGCCACGATTCTATCACCGTTCTCGATGCGGTGCTGTCCTGCAATATATTCCATTCAGCTGGAGATTGCACGTTGAAATTTCCTCCCATGAAATCAAGACGGCGCACTTTCTGCTTCACCAAATCCATTCCGGTGAGGCTGCTGTATTCATCGGCAGGGCTTTCGAGCAGTCGTGCGAGGTTGGTTAGCGGACCTATGGCAATGATGTGAATGGATGTGTCGGCACTTTGTGCCAGTTGCCGCCGCATCATCTTGTAGGCTTCGGCATCGTTGATTTCAAGAGAATCACGCTTACCGACCAATGAATCGTAAGCCTTGGCAAGGTAATTTCCTTCGTCGGGGTTCACGCCTTGAAACACATAGCCGTAATCAGGGGAGCCGATACCATATTTTGCATAGTAGCTCTTGGTGAAAGCCATAGCCAACGGATTGGCTTTGCTTACGCTTATACCCACAATCTTCACTTTTCCGCAACGCTCATAGTTGATGAGCATCTGCAGGGCGAGAAGGTCGTCGATGTCGTTGCCAAGGTCGGTGTCGAGTATCACTTGTAGCGGTAGTTCAGGTTGCAAAGCACTGTTCTTGCTTCGGCACGATAGTGTGCCGAAAGCAAGTAGTGCACATAAACCTAAAATACTCAAAAACTTATACCAATTTTTTCTCTGATAGTTCATTGTGATGTGTAATAAATGATAAAGTTTCATCAATCGACGGAATAGATGGTTGTGCGCCGTTGCGTGTAACCGAAATTGCAGCTGCTGCCGAGGCAAATCGCAAGCTATCCAAATCCACTGCCTTTCGGCGTGCATAAGCCACTGCAAAAGCTCCGCAGAATGTGTCGCCGGCACCCACAGTGTCGATTGCTTTCACCTGAAAAGAGGGAATGGTAGCCGATGTGCCATTGGCGCACGAGAAATAGGCTCCTTTTGAGCCAAGTGTTATTACCACATTTTTCACACCACGATTCAATAGACGTTGGGCTGCTTCGGCGGTGTCCTCACTGCCCGAGAGTATTGCTGCTTCAGTCTGGTTAAGTATCATCACATCGGTAAGTGCCATCATTTCGTCATCTACCTCGCACACCGGTGCCGGATTATATATGACTGCAACTCCTGCATCGTGGGCTAACTGTGCCGCACATTTCACCGAGCTATAAGGTATCTCGGCTTGCATCACCACAGCATCAACTCCGGCAATAAGCTCCTTCACTGCCGCTATGCACTCGCACGTGAGCATGGCATTGGCTCCGGGATTCACGGTGATGATATTCTCGCCTTTCTTGTCGATTACTATCAGTGCAATTCCGGTGCTCACATCGGCTATGCGCGACACAGCCGAGCAATCAATGCCCTCGTTCTCGAAATGCTTCAGTAATGCATCGCCTATGCTGTCGGTTCCTATCGCTGTCACAAAGCTCACATCACCTCCAAGGCGGGCGGCAGCTACTGCCTGGTTTGCTCCTTTGCCTCCATTGGCTTGCATAAACACTCCGTTGCCGATGGTTTCACCGGCTTGAGGCAAACGCGCCACATAGGAGCAGAAATCCACGTTGGTGCTACCTATTACTGCAATTCTTGGTCGTTTATCATTCATGCGTCTTAGTTATGTTTTGGTATTTTTTTTAGAAAATTAGTTTTTAGGCTGGAGTTTTCCAATCCCTTTATTTATATGGGGCATTTTTTGTGGATTATCCTAAAGTGCATGATACTATTTTTTTCATCTTTCCCCACGTTTTTTTTGTGTACTGACAAAAAAAACTCCTGCCGCGTGATGTGAAGCAGGAGTTACCCAAAATTGAATTAAGGTCCATTAACAAAACAGCTATTAATTATTTAACCCAATAATTAAAAAGAGCACTATAGTAATAATTGTATGTCCTTTGAAACGTGTATTTCCCATCCGCTACTATAAAGGGGCGATTTTTCAGCTTTTTCCTAAATGGACTACGCAATTTTCTTTTGCTTTTTGGAAAAAAATTGAGGGGCAAACAGCCCCTCAATCAAACGATCAATTTACTCTGAAAATTTTCTCTGAGTTTTATCTATTAGAAATTATTTTCCTCACTATCATCGGATGGACGTCCGCCCACACCGCTTGCGAAGAGCAATTCATTGGCGCCTTGCAACTCAAAAGTTTCCATCTGGGGCTCGATATATTCCTTTTTCATATTT
The DNA here is from genome assembly GCA_945645715.1 of uncultured Prevotellaceae bacterium. Classification (GTDB taxonomy): domain Bacteria; phylum Bacteroidota; class Bacteroidia; order Bacteroidales; family Muribaculaceae; genus CALZFJ01. Next base: position 2,299 of record CALZFJ010000293.1, read on the forward strand.
TCTAAAAAAGTTAGTTTAACAATCAGTGGATTAGCGAATTACAATCTTCTTGTTGCCTTGGATGTAGAAGCCCGGAGTCGGGTTCTCCACACGGCGACCGCTTATGTCGTAGATTGCCTTGTCAGTCTCTTGCTCATTCACATTGATACCATCTACGTGAGTAGGCTGCGGATTGAGAAGGAATTTCTTGATTTGAGCGGCTTGTGCAGTAGGCACTTTCAGGTAAGCCTTGTAGGGCTTGGCTGTCGTGTAAGTGATAGAGCCATCGTCATTGCCCAAATAGAAGCCGAGACCGGTCTTGTTGGTAAAGTCATTGTAAGCAAGGCGATAGAGCTTGTAGCCGGGTTCGCTTACAGTGCCGGCAGTTACCGGAGTAGGCACGAGATAGTTCTCTGACTCGGAAGCTGTGAGACCTGCATCGATTGGCTTCACTGTGATGGTTGCATCAGTAGAAACTTTCACAAGTACACCTTCGCCCTTTGCTACCTTGTTGTCGCTGCGCTTAGTGAGGACAAGCTGGTCGCCGCTAACAGTTACGTTATACACTTCAATGCCATTGCCATCAAGCTCAATGTCGCTATATGGATTGCTGAAAGTAGCGTAGTAGTTATTTGTGCCGGTATCAATAGTACCTTCAGTATTTTCGCAAAGAATCACATACGACATATCGCGGGCTACAGCCACATTGTAGGTGCCTGCCTTCATTACCTCTTGTGATGTTTTATTGTTAATGAGGCTCTGGCGAGTGTTTACATTCTCTGCGGTATATTGACTGCCGTCAGTTGAGAATTTGCCATTACCCCAGATGTCCCAATCAGCTGTCTTCGTATCATTATTTGCCCAGAGAACCGAAAAATCAATAGTGTAATAATCCGGTTTAGTAGTTAATGTGAAAGCAAATACTCCGTTTTCTTCGTCAAGCTGTATTTTGCGCGGATTTACTATGTCCCAATTACCGAGGTTTGTGCCATCTACAGCTACATTTGGGTTACCGGCAAGATATAGCTGGTTAG
>CALZFJ010000294.1 GCA_945645715.1 uncultured Prevotellaceae bacterium
AGCTCTCCGACAGCTTTCGCGAGTAACCCAGGTCGAACGACATCTCGTAGGGGTTGATGGTGTTAGTCACATTTCCCTCACCGTCGTTCATATTCACCTCACCGAGCGAGAAATAGCGCAGCGAGAAGCTGACTGCCTGATTGTCGCCGCCACCCAGCTTCCAGTATCCGGCAGCATTGAGCAAGGCAATGTCGTTGACGAGCTTGCGGAGCCACGGAGTGTAGCTGAGCGAAACACCGGCCGAGCTATATGCAAAGGCATACTTCGAGGGGTTCCAGTATTGAGAGTTCTCATCGGGCTCAGTAGCCGCACCTATATCACCCATCGAGGCGCCACGGGCATCGGGCGCGATGCTTAGCGAAGTGACACCGGTGGTGATAGGGTTAAACTCATTCTTCTGTGCCTCAAGCTCTACAGCATTGCTTATGAGCAAGATAGCCACAAATAATATGCTTAGGTAACGTTTCATTCTTCAAAAAAATTATAATGCTACAATTAATATAACTAAAGAAGCGGCAAAATATTGTGTGGCAACGGCTAAAAAACAAAATACAGGCTGCAACGCACGCTAAAGAATGTGTGATGCAGCCTGTATTTATTCTGTTACTATAGAAAAATGTGGCATGTTGCGGTTACTGCTCAGTCAAGGACCACAAGGGTGGCTGGGGCTGAGGCGGCATAGCCGGTGGCGTTGCGCACTGTGCAGTGGTAGGTGTAGCGTCCCGGGGCTACACGAGAGCCGTCAAGACCCACGAGATTCCACTTGCACTCGGGTTCAGTGGTAGTGGTGGTCCACACGGTGCGGTGCATTGCGTCGGTGACGGTGACAGCGACTTCGGCATCTGCTCCAAGGGTGTGACTGATGGCAAATGCAGCCTCAGTGCGTGCATCGGCAGCATTGGCAGTTATCAGAGCTACATTCTCCGATTCTTCAACCACAAAATCGATGGTGTGCGACGTGCGGTTTCCGGCAGCATCGCTTGCAGCAAGAGTGAGAGTGTGAGAGCCACAGCTGAGATTGCTGATGGGCAGCTCCACTGCAATGCTCCTGCCCTCGTTGCACACGGTGGCTATGTTGCGCGCCTCGGCGAACGAGCGAGCACCTCCATCGAGGGTGATTTCAAGCGAATTGCCTATGGCAAGCGACTGCGAATTGATTGCCACATCGTCGGTGACGGTTGCATAGAGAGTGGTTGCGGTGCCTGTGCGTGCAACACCGGTGTTGGCTTCATCATCGAGATACATAGCCTCAACCACAGGAGCCTCAACATCGGCAAGTGCGGCATCGGCATCGTACTCTGATATAATAATGTGGTCGGAGAAGCCGTTGACGATGCTCTTTGTATCGGCTGACACCGCCACTGCGCCTATAACCCCTGCCTCATTGCGGGCAAAGCACTGTCGTGGCACTACAAAAGATGCTTCAAAAGTGCCATCTTTCACGGTAGCCTGAGTGCGTGCAAGCACTTCGCGCGAATAATAGCTGTCGCGTGCGGGTTTCGATGTGCCTTGGGTGATGGTGCGGTAGAAACGGTGGTTGTCGTAGAGCGTGACATCGACGTTTCCCGAGAAAGCCTTGTTTACCGATTTATCACCATTCACAACGCTGCCTTTCACCGTGACTCTCGACAGAGGGCTTACGGTGACATTGACGTTACTGGTGTTAGTGCCGTTGATAGCTGTAATCGCGATAGAGTTAGAGGGCAGATGCAGCTTCATTGCCGGGTCGCCAAAGAGTACGAAATTGAGCTTGTTATAGTTCTCATTGGGCAAGAACGAGCACTTTGCAAGGCGATACGCCTCACCTATGGTGCGCTGCTCGCCGTTTTCGTCGAGTGTGAAGAGGTATCTTGTCATGGCGCGGTTAAGGTCATCGTTCTCTGAGGCGAAAACCACACGGGTTGACATCATTCCGGCTATCATTCCGCCATCGGGATTCATAAACAGCTCCTCACCCACTCCGCGATGCTCGCCATCGAAGGGTGCTGCATCGCAAGTGGCAAGCGACATGAACGGAAGATGCTTGTTTTTCAATCCCTTGGAGTCGGGCATAACCCACAGGTGAGATTCTTTACCAAACGAAGTGGCTCCACCGTGACCGATGTAGGTCATATATACACAACCCTCCTGCAACTTATTTTTCCACTGCTGACGGAAGTCGATAGCATATTGACCTTGCTGGGGATAGGTGGCAGGAAACAGCTTGACAAGATTGAGCTTTACGTCGGCTAACGAGAGAATCTCAACCACACCTTCAGCCTGGTACATGTGCATATCGTTGTCACCTTGATCGCCAACCACAAGTGCATTATTGCACCATTCACCGGCGTCGTCGGAGAGATAGCGCAACAGCTTATCCACCATCTGCTCGGCTTCGGCAACTGTTTTTGCCGGAATACGTCCCACGCCAAGCGATACGGGAGCCGAGGAAATGGCATAGCCGGTGTTGTCGGCAAGCAGGGCGAAGTAGTCGTCGCAGGTGTAGCTCTTTGTTTCCATATTGCTTGTGGTAGATTGGAATGTTACCACAAGGTTGTCGCTACGGTCGCCGATAAGGTGACGGTTGTCGAATGTTCCTCCACCGAAAATGAGCAGATACTTCAGCTTCTCGGGATTGCGCAGATGAAGCATCTTCATAAATAGGCGCACGGCAGTGGCATCGACTGCACCCGACGAAAATTCATTGAATATGTGCTGCTGCTCCACCACAGCCACGTCCATTCCATCTGCTGAAGCGTGATAGTCGGCAATGCGCTGAGCCTGCGCTTTCAGTCCGGGAGTGGTGAGAATCACCATGTCGGGAGTAGCGAGTGCGTGAAGATTCTGGTTCTCAACCACCGAATAAGAGCAGATGCGACGCAGACGGCGGGCAGGGTCGAAAGCCACAAAATGCTCGCACGACGCGGGCAATGCTGTCCTGAAGCTCGATTCCTCAAGCCGGTAGCCTACGGGAGCACTTGGAGTGGTCACATTCCACACCTGTGCTGTGGGTGAGAGTCCGGCAACAGTGATTTTTGAATTTGACTGATTGAAGAAGAACAGGTCGATTTGTGCCGAGTCGGCAGGCAATTCGTTCTGCTGCTCGTAGGTAACAGTGAAGTTGTCGAGCCGGGCGAGCGAAATGTCGGCATCACTGGCAAGAGTCATAGCATAGGTGAGATTGCCATCGGGAGCATTGACGGCGGTGGTGTAGCCGCGAGCCTGACCGATGTTGTAGAAAGTGTATTCGTTGGTAGCAGCACTCACACGGTTGGAATTGGCGGCAAACACAACGTCACTTCCATTGAGCGTGGCACTCATAGTGGTACG
>CALZFJ010000295.1 GCA_945645715.1 uncultured Prevotellaceae bacterium
TTCTTCTGATTCACTGAAGATGAACGACTTGCGAACCACATGGACTCACCTCGTCTACCCTTGGGGCGTATCGTCGCTCGACCAGATGGACGAGAACTTCCACCCCTATCACGAGCAGTGGCACCGTTACCACAAGGACGATGCCTACCACAACGGCACCGTTTGGCTGTGGCAGAATGGAATGGCTATGCAGCGCATGATAGAATATGGACAGGAGCAGAAAGCCTACAAACTCTTCAGCAATATGAACCGTCAGGCTCTCGATGAGGGCGCTATCGGCAGCCTTGCCGAGAATGCCGATGCGTGGTGCCGCCCGGGACAGACTTGGGTACGACGCTCTGGCACTTTCCTCCAGGCTTGGAGCAATGCCGAGCAGATTCGTGCCTGGAGCCAGTGCTTTCTTGGCGTTAAGCCCGATATGCTCAATGCCCACATCTCCATAACCCCTCGTATGCCCAACAAAATCGACGTAAACACTCGCATGCGAATTGCCGACAGCTTCCTCAGCTATTGCAAGCGCACAATCGATGCACAAGTGTTCTATTGCTTCGCTTGGAGCGGGAAAAAGCCGGTTACAGTGACACTCGACCTCCCCAAAATCAAAAACATAGACATTGAAATCCCCGCCGGCGGAAAGGTAGAAGTAAACCTATCGCCCGGAAATGAGCTAACAGCCTCCGTGTCCGACCACACAGGCGATGTCATTACCCGAATAAACGCCACCAAAGACGAGCAGAAGGCTGCATTTGCTTCAATGTGCTTCAAGTTCCGTAAGGGGCTGGATTTTGCCAAACCCTGTTACCGCGAGGACCTCAAATCCATGTCGCGCTACTTCAATCCGCCTCTCAACTACCAAAGCGTGGAATAATCCCAAGGTGATGAAACAGAAAAAGCGTACCACAGCTATCGGTGGTACGCTTTTGTTATCTGTAACAATATATATCAATTACTTGCCTTCCTCAGCCTTTGCCTCATCGGCTTTAGGCTCTTCCTCAATGAAGTTGGTCTCACCGGCATCGACAAGAATGTTATACCACGAAATCACCTTTTTGATGTCGGTGTTATAGACACGCTCGCGGTCATATTCAGGCAAAATGTCGCTGAAAAATGCTTGAAGCTGCTCAGCTGTCTTATACTGAGCTGCATCGAGAGTCTTTCCCTCATATTTCTTGTAGATTGCATCGAGCACATTGGCAAGAGGAACCTCTTCACCTGTAGTGTAGATAGCGATATCGCCAAGCGAAATTATCTTGTAGTTGGAATATGCCGGAATACGCTTTTTGTCGGTCAAACCCTCTACAACGATTATGTTGTTACCATACGAAATGAGTCGGTACAGACCCGATTTTCCGGAAATAGACAAAATTTTCTTCAACATAGTAGTTTCTGTTATCTTCTCAGTTGTTGTGTTAGTAATAAATTCAATTGATATGTGGAGTTTCGGCTACAAAAATAGTTATCTTTTGCCGATACCGCAAGTGGTTTTTATATTTTTCACAAAATCATTGTCCCATAAGCATCATTATTTGCGGTAAAATCGCCGTTACACCATCATTTACGATGACAATTCCGGCTGTATAGTTGCTCTGTGAAGCAATTCGTCGGCGTACATCGGCCTCGCTGATGCCATTGCGCTTCATCACACGCGCCACTCGCACATCTTCAGGAGCGGTAACCTGCCATTCTTCATCTACAATCGCATCGAGTCCGCTCTCGTGAAGAATTGCTGTTTCCACAAACACACGGCACTCGCAGCAGTCGACGTTGCTCGAAGCTATTCCCTCTGCCCATCTTAGGATATCCTGCTTCACCCGTGGGTGGACAATGCCATTAAGCCGCATCAATGCCTCATTGTCACCAAACACCTTGGCAGCAAGCCTTGGTGCACAAATTGTGCCATCAGCTGCAACCACATCAGCTCCAAAGGCCTCAGCAAGCTCGCGCTTGATATCAGCCGACGTAGCCATCAGCAGCTTAGCGCGGCTGTCGCAATCATACACGGCATATCCAAGTTTGCGCAGAATTGTAGAAACTACGCTCTTTCCGCTACCAATACCACCGGTTATCGCAATTAACTTCATCTCAAGCAAAATTTCTTTTTCTCCCACTCCAAAAATATCTTTCCACACAATCCCTCCTACTCTCTTACCCCCTTGCCTCTTACCTAAAAAGAGCTATGCTTCTCAATGATATATTCCACACTATCCACCGACAGCGAAACGCTCTTACATATTGCAGGAGCCTCCACAACTCTCACTGCCACGTGATTGGTGGCTGATTCGAGTACATCATTGTAATATACGGCAGCTTTTATACCCACCGTCTTACGATACATACTCTGAGGCACCAGGAAAGAAGCTTCCACCATCGCCGGGAAAGTGAGAACATTGATGTTGGCGGGCTGGTCGATAACCAACACCGGAACTCGCTGCTTCTTATAGATTAACTGCTCCACCGGAATGGTGAGGCGCACACTCTTCGGCACAATCTTCGCCCCCACAATAGGAGCAACTGCCACCTCCCGCACAAGCGTGTCGGTAAGATCTCGCTCTTCCACATGGTAGGTATATACTTCGGTAAGTGCCGAAAGCGTGTTTTTATCTGAATATACAAGCACAGAATCCACATTGCTTCGCACAGCACCATTTATCACATATTGCAGATTAGGCTGAACGTCGAGATCGAAGCACAGTGGCACCTTCTTGGAAGGCAGGTTGGTGTAGAGAAGCCGCAGCGAATCGGGATTGACTGCCGTGATAACACTCGTCGCACTGAAAATGCTGCGCAACTCACTCATCAAGTCGGCTGAACTGACACGTATAAGCCCACGACCATCAGAGTATTTGTCGAAGTCGATTTGCAGTGTTGGCAGATTGCCGAATTTATATTTCAGCATAGCCACACCTCGGTCTTTCAGTGCTATTTTAACCGACTGTGGTACGTGGGTGATGATAGTTGTGCTGTCGTTCACCGATTTCAGCTTCAGCGGTATGGCAAATTCCTGTTGAAGTGAGTTATTAAGCGACAGGACAAGCCAAAACACAAACGAAATGAACAGAAACCACACATAGAGCAAAACCGACTTCGACAATCTCGAATCGATTTTGCTCCACAGTGTGCGTATCTTCCTTTTCAGTGTAATGCTATCCATAATCCATAAAGTTATGTAACACCGGGTCAGGCAAATCGGGCATCACCTCTCACCTCTCACCTCTTACCTCTCACCTCTTACCTCTTACCTCTCACCCCTTACCTCTTACCTCTCACCCCTTACCTCTTACCTCTCACCCCTTACCTCTTACC
>CALZFJ010000296.1 GCA_945645715.1 uncultured Prevotellaceae bacterium
CGGCTTTATGCCACTCACGTCTATTCCGACGACCCGAAACTTTCCACTCCAAAACTGCATGTCGATGGGCTTGCCTACAATGGCGCCGTGCTTGGCAACACCGACATCGTAAGCCGCTGGGACAACGATGCCCGTGCCGTGACCATCGATGCCGATATCACCCAGCCCAATGGCTTGAAATCGGCAATCTCCGGAGCAATTTTCCCCACTATGGACTCACTGTATTTCGAGTTCCGCACCAATAAGGTCGATGTGAAGTTCATGAAGCCTTTCATGAGTGCCTTTACAAGCGACATTGAGGGTGAGGCCTCGGGATTTGCCTGCCTCTATGGCAACTTCAAGCGAATAAATCTCTATGGCGACATCTATGCCGACCGCTTGAAGATGAAACTCGACTACACCAACACCTACTATGAGGCAAGCGGCGACTCAATCCATATCATTCCGGGTAAAATCCTGCTCGACGATATCACTCTGCGCGACCTCGAAGGGCACACTGCTCGCCTCGACGGCTTCGTTTCACACAATTTCTTCCACGATGCGGTGTTCAACTTCAAGATTACCGATGCCCGCGGCTTGCTCTGCTATAATGTCACTCCCGAACTATCCGAGCGATGGTATGGCAAAATCTATGGCGACGGGGCTGCATTCGTGAAAGGAGAACCGGGATCGGTCGATATTGATGTGAATATGCGCACCACAGCCAACAGCCGCTTCACTTTTGTATTATCAGATGCCGAGCTTGCCACCGAATACGACTTCATCACCTTCGTTGACACCCACAAGAAGGCTACAACCGATGCCGAGACCGACACCATTCCTCAAATTGTGCGCGAAATCCGCAATGGGCAGCGAAAGACCGAGAACACCTCAGCCACCCGATACAATATCAACCTCATGGCTGAAATCACGCCTCAGGCACAAATGGTGCTCGTGATGGATCCTGTAGGTGGCGACCGCATCAAGGCAACCGGTCAGGGCAACCTGCGCATGAACTACAACAGCTCAGAGGACAAGCTCACCATGATAGGTGATTACACCCTGGAGAAAGGGAGCTACAACTTCACGCTCCAGGATATCATCGTGCGCGAGTTCACGATTCAGGAGGGTAGCGTAATCAGCTTCAATGGCGACCCGTTTGACGCCCAGCTCAACGTCACCGCCTCCTACTCGGTCAATGCCAACCTCTCCGACCTCGATGAGTCGTTCTCTACCGACAAAGACATGAACCGCACCAATGTGCCTGTACATGCCTTGCTGAAGGTGACAGGCGGCATCAACGAGCCCGAAATCAACTTCGACCTCGAGTTCCCCACTCTCACCTCCGAGGCATACCGCAAAGTGAAGAGTGTTATCAGCACCGACGATATGATGAACCGCCAGATTATCTATCTGCTTGCGCTCAACAGGTTTTATACACCTGAATACATGGGGGCGACCTCGGTGCGCAACAATGAGCTTGCCTCGGTGGCATCATCTACCATATCATCGCAACTGAGCAGCGTACTCGGTCAACTCAGCGAAAACTGGAGCATATCGCCTAACTTCCGCAGCGACAAGGGCGACTTCAGTGACATCGAGGTGGAGCTTGCCCTGTCGAGCCAGCTGCTCAACAACCGCCTGCTCTTTAACGGCAACTTCGGCTACCGCGACAACACGATGAATACCCGAAACTCCAACTTCATAGGCGACTTCGATATAGAGTATCTGCTCACAAAGAACGGCAACATTCGCTTCAAGGCTTACAACCACTTCAACGACCAGAACTACTACATCAAGAGCGCCCTCACCACTCAGGGTATAGGCGTGGTGTTCAAGCACGATTTCGACCGCCTTTTCGACTTCCTCAAGAAATCTCCGGCAAAATCCGTGAACGCCGTGATACCGACACCGTTCACTGAAGCCGACTCTGTCAAAACCGACTCCATCACCGTAGTCAGAAAGGAGGGGCAACAATGAGAACACTCCTATTCGCAATGTTGCTCATCTTTCCGAACCTTGCCCTATGGGCTGCCGACAACGATTCGATTGCTATCGACACCGTCGCAACCCGACCTCTCCCTGACTACTTCATCGACGCTGACCACGACGGCATCGACGACCGCCAGAACGAAATCGACAAGCGCATCGCCGACAGCCTTCGACGCACCGACAAGGACTACTGGAAGAAAATGCTGCTCAAAGGCAAGCTCGACCTCAAGGACGAGACAATCGTATATCCCAAGTTCGTGAAATTCTGCGTCGATGTATATAACTGGGCTGACCGCACTTTCAACACCTACGACCCTGACTATGTGGTCGGCACCGGCAAACGCTGGAAACTGATGGCGAAAAGCGACAACTGGATCGACAACTACGACCTGCACTTCCCCAAAAGCACCCCGGTGCGCATCATGTCGAACGTGTGCTACAACCTTGGTGCCTCAATTGCCTATATGGCTGTCAGCGCCGGATATATGTTCGACGTCGATAACGTATTTGGTGGGAAGCCTATCACGCACAAAAAGTGGGACTTCAACTTCAGCTGCGCACTGATTTGCGCCGACATTTATTATGCGAGAAATACAGGTTCCACACAGATTCGCCGTTTTGGCGACTATAAAAACGGCAAGTGGATTAATCACCCACTCAACGACATGCAGCTCGAAAGCTATGGCGCCGATATTTACTACTTTTTCAATAACAAAAAATATTCACAAGGGGCTGCCTACAACTTCTCAAAGATTCAGAAGCGCAGTGCCGGATCTCTTATCGCAGGAGTGACAATATCATCTCAAGATGTATCGCTCGACTTCTCCAATCTGCCAAACTCAATGATTGCCGTGTTGCCCGATTTCAGCACTAATCTGAAATACCGTTTCCGTTACTACGACTACTGTTTCCTCATTGGATATGGCTTCAACTGCGTGATGGGCAAGCATTGGCTGTTTAATATCACTGCACTGCCCTCGCTCGGCTTCAAGCACTGCACCGATGAGTCGGAAGAAGGCGAAAACAACATTTTCTCCACCAACATCAAGGCAAAAATGTCGTTTATCTACAACCATAAGCAGCTATTTGCCGGAATGCTCTCCAAGATGGATCTTCACTGGTATTCAAGCCGCCGCTACAACTTCTTCAATTCCATTGAATACCTCAACTTCGTAGCCGGCTTCCGCTTCTGATTTTCAAATCTCTTTTTTCACTTAAAATTTATGGCGCAAATAAATATTTGCACTATCTTTGCATATCCAACATTCTTGTGATTATGGAACAGCAAGCAGTAACAGAGAAGCGAAAGCGCATACCTTAT
>CALZFJ010000297.1 GCA_945645715.1 uncultured Prevotellaceae bacterium
CATATATCGGCTTCCCTCCCAGTGTATTTGCAGAATGGGCAGCACGGCAGCCACTAAAATCAATGCCATAGCCACAGCAATGAGTTTATAAAGCAATTTGTTCTTATCCATATCAATCACAAATAAAAAATAATAAATATCACCCCTCACTCTCACCTCTTACCTCTCACCTCTCACCTCTTACCTAATATCCATGATATACACGTCCTCATTGTCGCGCTTCATGCCATATTGCTCACGCGCAATCTTCTCAAGGCGCTCACGGTCGCTGTTGAGCGAGGCAGCCTTGTGCTCATAGTAAGCCGTAGAATCGAGGTTTAGCTTGATTTCAGCCCGCAGCTCATCAATCTGGTCTTGATGCTCGGTGCGGTTGATATAGTTGTTGTCGCTATAGAAAAGCAAGAACACAGCAATGCCAAGCACCACAATGATGGGGCTGGTGAGCCACTTGAGCCACTTCAGGCGCGAGGTCTTCTCCACTTCGGCAGCGTTCTGCTCGGTTTTATTCTCTTTAGCCATAATGAATGATTTTATAGTCGTTGTGTCACAAAATGGTAATCATGGCGCAATTGCCTCACCCGATGCTCAATCGAGCAAGTCGGGACGCAGCTGCATGGTGCGCTGCACCGCCATGTCGTGCTTCCATTCATCGATTTTAGCCTGATGTCCCGAAAGCAGGATATCGGGCACGCGCCACCCCTTGTATTCAGCCGGGCGAGTATAGACAGGAGGTGCAAGCAGATTGTCCTGGAAGGAGTCGCTGAGTGCGCTCTGCTCATCGCCTATAGCTCCGGGAATGAGGCGCACCACGGCATCGGCAATCACGGCAGCCGGAATCTCGCCACCGGTGAGCACATAGTCGCCAATGGTGATTTCGCGGGTGATAAGGTGCTCGCGTATGCGGTAATCCACACCCTTATAATGCCCGCAAAGTATCATAAGGTTCTTTTTCATCGACAACTCATTGGCAACCGGCTGGGTAAACTGCTCTCCGTCTGGCGTGGTGAAGATAATCTCGTCGTAGTCGCGCTCGGCTTTCAGTGCCGAAATGCAGCGGTCCACCGGCTCTATCTGCATCACCATTCCAGCCTCGCCGCCAAAGGGGTAATCATCGACCTTGCGGTGCTTGTTGAGCGAGTAGTCGCGCAGATTGTGCACCACAATATCCACCAGCCCCTTATCCTGGGCACGCTTCAAGATGGAGCAACCAAGCGGCGACTCAAGCATCTCGGGCATCACGGTGATTATGTCAATTCTCATTTTGTCGTCCATAGAAAAACACCTTCTACAAAAAAATTAGCAAGAGGGCACAGCACCTTGCCGGCAGGGCAAGCTGCTATGCTCCCTCTCTTGGATTTTATATAAATTTGTGATGATTCGCTGCATCACACGCGCCAATAGGGGTTATTGCTTTTTTGCATCGATGGCGGCGCGAATATCGGCAAAGATACCTTCAACCGTACCTGAGCCATGAATGGCGGCATACAGTCCTTCAGCCACATAGAAGTCGCGCAAGGGCGATGTCTGGCTGTGATACACCTCAAGGCGCTTCTTGATTGTCTCAAGATTGTCGTCGCTACGGCCCGAGTCCTTGCCACGCTTGATAAGGCGGTCAATAAGTTCTTCTTCGGGCACCTCAAGTCCAATGACGATATCCACCTGTGAGCCGCGCTCGGCAAGCATTGTCTTGAGTGCCTTTGCCTGCTCGATTGTGCGTGGGAAACCGTCGAAAATCACACCATTGCGTGTAGCATCGGTGTGCTTATCGAGCACATCGGCAAGAATATTAATCATCAGATCGTCGGGAATGAGTTTTCCGTCGCTGATGAAGCTGTCGGCGATTTTACCCAGCTCGGTTCCGCGCTTGATATGGTCGCGGAGGACATCTCCCGTAGAGATGTGATACAATCCATAGTTCTGAATAAGGTTCTCGCTTTGAGTGCCTTTTCCGGAGCCCGGTGCTCCAAAAATTACCAAATTAAACATAGTGTCAGTTCTTATTTAGTCTGCATATATCTTTATTTATCGCCCAAGCAGGATAGCCACTAAGCCCAATCATTCGCATTGAGCCACAATCATCGGCCGCACTACCTTGAGCGAAAGTGCGTTAAAAAACAGTGAAATCCTCCGCAAGCCTCGCTCAGGCATTCTCGGCAAGGACGAAGATGTCGCTGAGGTCGCGAGCAAGTCCGTCAAGGTCGAGGCCATAGCCGATAATGAACTTTGATGGTATCTCAAAGCCCACATAGTCGGGCTTGGCTGAAGTGATGAGAGAATGAGGCTTGAAGAGCAAAGTGGCAAACTTGATGCTTGCCGGATTGTGCTTGCTCAGTGCTGCAATCATCTTCTCGGCAGTCACGCCGGTATCTACAATATCCTCTATGATAACCACATTGCGACCTGTGATGTCCTCCGAAAGACCTATCAGCTCATTCACCACTCCGGTAGAGCTGGTGCCTTCATACGACTTGTAGCGCATAAACGTAATCTCCGATTCGGGCATACGGCACGCACGGAACAGGTCGGCGGCAAAGACAAATGCGCCATTGAGCACGCAGATGAACAGCGGCGGCTGCTTACCCTCGAAATCGCGGCGAATCTCGGCAGCTACCCGCTCTACTTGCTTGGCTATCTCCTCTCGTTTCAGATACGGGACGAAAGTCATCCCCTTGATTGTTACACTTTCCATAAGGTAGGATAAAATTTCCACAAAGTTAATAAACATTGCCGTTTCTCGCAACACTTATCCCAACATTCCGCAATTTTTTTATCCCGAAAGTCACCCGAATGACACCCCAAGCCCATCCTGGAACTGCCCAACCCCACCTCACCGCTGCACATTCCACCCTATCACTCCCACCCTATCACGGCACCGTAACGCCCTTGAATCCGCCCTCCTTTTGCTGGGATTACAGCTCCTTCCTCCGCAAAAGCGCGGAAACGGCAGGTCGAACGATTCATTATTCATTTTTCTCATGGCGTGTGATAGAGGGTATCGGGTTTTTCTGTAACTTTGTACCCGGTTTTAGAATTTTTGATATGGAAAAAATCGAGCTACACAAGGTGCTTCCCAAGGTGTTTGCCGGACGGGAAGACGACAATAGCGAGGTGTGGCTGCGCGAAGTGACTCTGGAGCGCGGCAAGCACTACCTAATCTCGGCTGAAAGCGGCACGGGCAAATCGTCGCTCTGCAGCTATCTTTACGGCTTCCGTACCGACTACACCGGCTCTATAGCCTTCGATGGTGCCGATATCCGCCCTCTCGGTGTGAACGAGTGGTGCCGCCTG
>CALZFJ010000298.1 GCA_945645715.1 uncultured Prevotellaceae bacterium
GCGAGCGTTGACCGTCTGCGCGAGATAGAGGATATGGAGCAGGAACACACAGCCCGGTCGTGTGAAATTCCTTTGTCGCATTTGCAGGAAAGCACCCTTTCATCGGAAGGTTCGCTCGGTGTGCGATTCCAAGATGTCAGCTACACTTATCCCGGAGCCGGGAAAGCTACACTAAGCCATTTCAGCCATGAGTTTAAGCCGGGGAGCATCACGATAATCACCGGAGAGACAGGTTGTGGAAAGACTACACTCCTGCGACTTGCTCTGGGGCTGATAGAGCCGCAAAGTGGACGAGTGGAGCTATATGACAATCAAAGCAACACCATCAACGATGCTGCTATGCGCCATTGCATCACCTATATTCCCCAAGGCAATACGCTGATGAGCGGCACCGTTCGCGACAATCTGCTTCTGGCTGCTCCCGGTGCTACTGAGGCACAGATGCTTGAGGCAATACACACAGCGGTTGCCGACTTTGTCCTCGACTTGCCCGACGGACTTGACACTCCAATAGGAGAGCGAGCCATTCGCCTCAGTGAAGGGCAGATGCAGCGCATAGTGATTGCCCGAAGCCTTCTGCGCACCATCAGCGACAAAGAGGGAGCCGGGGATTTTCACCGGGAGGGAAGCAATATGGCTGCCGGCTGTTGCGGCGATACCGACGCATTGAGTGTGAATGACAATTATTGCAGAGGAAGTGTGCTGTTGCTCGATGAGATTACCTCGTCGCTCGATGCGGCAACAGAGCAGACTCTGCTCACCCGCCTCTCGGCAACTTTCTCACATCACACCGTGATCATTGTCACCCATCGCCCCATCAGCATCACAAATGCAGAGCATCTGCATATAGATTCGTGAACTGAAGTATATTCGTGTGAGATGGAAACCCCGTGAGCTGAAGTAGATTCGATGGCTGAATCCGTAAGCTTAGTCTTCTCCTACGATTTTCAGTTTCTGCCATGTATCTTCTATGCCGGGAGATACCGCTACAGTAGGAGTTTGCTTTTTGTTATTGATTTTTAGAGATTGAATGGGAACTACTTTCTTCAGGTAGTCGGCAAGCTCACCAAGTTTCACTTTTCCTTTTGTCTCCTGTAATTTTTTCAGAAGATAGTAGGAGAAAAGTCCGTGTTCTTGGTCGGGATATGCATAAGCTGCCTCGGCATCTGAAGTGGCACTGAATACGACAGTTTTGCCTGATACTTGTGTCTCGCGAGGCTTGATAGCTACACCACGAGCACTGACTATCATTTCACCGTCGCGCTTGGCACCACTGAAGCAGGCATCGAGAAAGACGACGCATTGCTCCACGTTCATGTTTCCGAGATCTTCATACAACTTTCTCATCGACATACAAACGCTCATGTCGGAGCCATCAGCATCAACAGGAAGCAGGAAAGCGTCCTTCGAGTCGTTGTCGGGTATGCCATGACCTGAATAGTAAATAAGGAGGCTTAGCTCGCCCTTGTATGCTTCGGCGAGCGACTTTATGTCGTTGACAGCCTTTCTCATTTTGCCGAGCGAGGCATTAGGGTAGTATTTTATGTTTTGCATGGGTAATCCCAGCGTCTTAACGCAGTATTCGCGGAAAGCGAGGCCGTCGTTGATGGCAAGCGGCACTTTATCAACCATTTCATAGTCCTCATTTGAGATGATCACCGCCACTGTGTTTTCTTTTTTCTCGCCTGTGACTGGTGCGGCATTTACACCATAGTTGGTGTCGATTCCTTCAACCTCGGCGTTATCATCATTGTCGTCTTGTTTTTTCGACTTTTTGCGCCTATTGCCGGAGTCATCGCTCGTGAGCATAAGAGAAGTTGCATACACATCGACTTTCATGAGATATACTTGCCCTGAGTCACCGGCTTTTTTGGGGATTGTGATGTCGTAGTACACGTAGTTAGGCGAACGGAAAGTGAGCGTAACCGGCAATTCGTCTTTAGGAATCTTGAATTGGTAAGGAAGAGCCGAGATTACTTCTTTTCGTCCGTTAAAACCAATGGTCATTTCAGCTTTCTCCTTTAGTGTGCCTGTGAGACGAATAGTCTCGATTTTGGCTCCAAAAACCGAAAGACAGAATGATGACAATAATATTGAGATAGCCAGAAAGCGATTAGAGAGACGTTTCATTGCTGAGTAATATCTATTAGTTGGAAAATTCGGTTGATTTCGTTCCTATCTTTTTGCCACTGCGAATTGGTATATCCGCAGGAAAATGAGCTTGTACCCTGTGTAAAGTTGAATGAAAGTGGCTGAGGCCCTTGGAAAATTGCACGAACGTCGGTAACGTGGAAACGAGATGTCACTCTCACTTCAAAATTTTTTCCATCGATATCAACGTAAAGTGTAGAAAAATCGTTGCACCGTATTGAACTCCCATTTCCGCCGGTGAGTGTGAGCTGAGAGGGCTTCTCGGCAGCTTTCCCGATAATGGTGAAATTGATCACGACAGAGTCGCCCGGGACAACGTAGGTCATGTCGTAATTGAAACTCTTTATGCCTTTTCCGGCTTTGATGGATTTGGGCATAAAGAAATAGCAAGTGCCCGTGTCGGTGATACGGCTGAAGTAGCGGGGAGCTGCTTGGGCTATTGTCATCGACAAGGTAATTAATAGCAGAGCTATGAAGCGCATTTTAGAATGATGGGGCATAGGGTTGAGATAGGAATAATTAGGAAATATCGGGGACAACGCGTATAATTGCCCCCGATATAGTTCTTTTAGAATACAGTATTACTCACCGTAAACGCGAACGCCGTACTTCTGAACGAATAAGTAGTTCTTAGAATAGTAATCTACGTGAGAGATGCGAGTGATACCACCATTCTTAGCAGCCTTGTCGATACCGATGTTATCGCCACCACCGAAGATGTAGAGAATGCGAGTAGTCTCGGCAACACCACACTTGTTGCCAACAGGATTAGAGGTAACAGCAATTGGGGTAGTAGATTTACAACTTGTCATACCTGCAATCATTGCACACACTGCGAAAATTCCTAAAAACTTTTTCATAATCGATTTAAATTTTGTTGACTCACTAATAAAAAATTGCAAGCTTGGGCTGAGTCTATTTACCTAAAGCAGCAATAAAAAATACACACTCTTTGTTATCATGAAGGCTGACAGATGAAAGAAAAACAATCAATTATAATGAATAGAACGACTTACTTCTAACCGGGGGAATCGTGTGCTCTTGTAGAGAAAGAGCGAACAGAATACCGGAAATATAGTAGCACGATGTCAAATAACGATGATTTTATCTCAGCATCTGAAGTCACTCACAGAAAC
>CALZFJ010000299.1 GCA_945645715.1 uncultured Prevotellaceae bacterium
CTTATCTGTTTTATTTTGGTAACCAACAAGGTAGTTTTCCATAATAGTTGGCGCACCTGTTAAAGTACCTGAATTAACATACTTGTAGGCGAAAACACCAAAGTTGTAGTGACCTTTTTCCTGGAGAGTGGCGCGGGACATGTTTTTGTTGAGGACCTGGAAGCCGATGGCGTTGTCGGCTGTCTGTTTGTTGGCATCTTTCATGCCGAGGTCAACATCGTTGGAGCAAGCCGTCATTGCGACTGCTGCAACTGCTAAGAAAATTGACTTTTTCATAAATGTTAAGTTTTTTGTAAATTATTATTTTATTTTTATTTCAAATTTTTTTTTCACTTCCACATGAAAAAAACTTTTGTTATCACATAGGTATATCGTAGATTACGTCTTCGTAGTCTTCGATGGTTGGGACAAACATGTTTCCCGAGCCGCTATCTCCTGGGTCGGGCACCTCAATGTCGCGGCAATCGAGATTCACGGTAATCACGCCGCCGTGGCACTGGCTCTGGCATTGCTCGGTGATGGTTGCGGTGAGCGTCTTGCTTGTGCCGTTGCTGAACTGTAGCGTGAAGTAGAGATAGTTGGGCAAGTCGGCGCGGCTGCCATTATACTGAGCGCGACCATCGACCCAATAAGGGTCCATATCGCAGAGACCAAAAGTGGTGAGCTTACCACCAATCACATCAACCGTTTCGCCGTCGGGAGTAGAAAGGTTGTGCTTCAGTCGCGAGCCATAATAGACCATACAAGGGTCGTTGCCCGTGTGCCCCGAGTTTACGCTTGTGGAAGCGGCAAAAGCCGAAACCGCAGCGTCGCCCGAAGTGCCGGTGATGCGACCGTCATTGTTGTGTAGCACAATCTGCACGAGGTAGATATACACCAAAGGCTGCAATTCGCTCTTCAGGTGCTTCACCCAGCACTGGTCCACCTCGTCGAAGTAGTCGTAATCCTCAAAGTTGTGCGAGATGAAGATGTCGCAAGGATAGGTGGAGTAGAAAATTTCGGGCTGGTTGAAAAGCCCGGTCACCTGTTCGCGGTTTTCGGGGTCGCGCGATAGGCCGCGAGTGGCGGTGGTGGTGGCAGTGACCTCATCAACTCGCGAATCGTTCACCACAAGCACCTGAGTGCCGTCGGGCGAGTCGATATTGCTCCAGATGAGCATATCGTAGTAGCCAAACTGATAGTTACGGCGGAACGAAGTGCCGAATATGGTGAAAGCGTCGGTGTTCTGCTCGGTGTGCTTTCCGCCCGGCTCAGCGCCGATGTAGTAGCGGCGCACCTCATAGTTTGAGGGCATGGTGTAGCCTATAGGTCCCCACAGTCGCTCGTCGGTCTCGTCCCAGCCATATATCCACTCGCGCTGCCAGTCGGTGTCGATGTTCCACACCACCTCGATGTCGCTCACGATGATAGGCATCTCGATGATAACCTCCTCGGAGGGCAAGATAAGCGGAGGCTTGATGCACGAAGTGGCAGTGGCAATGAGAGCCACGAGAAGAGCGGAGAGCGGAGAGCGGAGGGCGGAGAGGCGTGCTCCTGCAGTGGAGAGGGTGCTTCGCATCGCTTTTAGCTTCGTCGATTTCAATAACGGCATCATAGGGCACCTCCTTTCTGCAATAGGCGATAGCCCGAGGGCTTACGCTTGCGATAGATAATATCGTAGGTGATATGAATGCCGAAGTTTGTCGGACCGAGCCACGAGAAGCGGTGATTGCGCTTCTTGAAGTCGCTCGTGCGGCCGGTGTAGTCGTAGTAGTAGTCGCCGGTGATAGCACCCGTCACGGGGTTACCCCACACATAGGGGTCGTATTTGGTGACGAAGAAGCCCACTTGCGCCGACACCTCCATGCGGAGCGAGCCGCGGCGATTGAGCTTCCAGGTGTAGCCGGCGCCCAGTCCGGCACCGCCACCCTCTCCTTGCCAGCCCTTAGTGGGGCTGAGACCGATGCCATAGATGCTGCCATGGGCGTAGGCATCGAGGAAACCGCCTATAAACTTGCCCTCGCCCTTGAAGTAGCGGCGAAGCTCAAGGCGCATATCGCGAATCTGGAAAAACTCGTGCGAGTCCCAGTGGCGGTGATTGGTCCAGGTGAAACCTGCATTATAGGTGTAGTGACCGTTGAGCGGATAATATTCGAGCTGAATGTTGATGCCCGGCGCAAAGCCGAATTGCGGCATCACGAAGAAGTCGTGCACCAGATTGGTGCGAGCCGCGATAAGGTGGCGGCGAGTGTAGGTAGGCTCAAACTCGAGTGCGGGCAAAGCCACATTGATAGAGTCGGGGCTGCCGAGAGCCACACCCTCAGGCAGAACCGAAAATTCCACGGCATCGGTCACAGGCTCGTCGATAACCTTCTTTCCGAACCACAGCACCACGCGGGCTTGGCGCAGCTGCGGGAAATACTCCTTCAGCAGTCGGCGCCACAACTTTCCGCCATTGTAAGCCATGAGGGCACGCTTGCAGGCAGGTTCACTGCCCCGGGCATTGAGCCAAATGCGCTGCACGGTGGCAGCGTCGCGGTCGGCATTGCGGCGCATAAGTTCCACAAGGTAGGCATAGTCCTCGGTGATGCTCTCGGCGTGGATAAGGGCGGTGTCGATGGGCTGGTTAATCTTGCTGCCAAGGAACTCCACGAGGCGTGTCGTGCGCTCGCGGCCCAAGCGGCGGTTGTTGTCATAGCTTCCTTCGGGCGATGCGGCACCTCGCACCATCACACGATGCAGTTTCAGCTCCTTGCTGAGCAGCATGGGCGCAATGTGCTTGCTGTACACCTTAATAAACGGGTCGTTGGGCTGAATTTCAGTGTCGTTCACCTTGAAGCGGATACCGCGGGCGATGGCATTGAAAGTGGAGTCGGAAATAGCCATCGGGCGTGCAATGCTATCCTCGCAGATGAATACGAAAGGGTAGTCGGGCACTGCCTGATAAGTACCATAGATGCTTGCTTGGGCAGAAGCTATGGGAGCTTTGGATAATACTGCCATCAATAGCGTTAGCACCAGGTTCCTGATATTATTTTGTAGATACCTGTTCAATTAGTTAGTTCTGTTTATAGTGACAAATCTGAAGATAGTATAAAATAATACTGGAAATTTATACACGCTTCATAGGTTTGTTCTGTTTATAGTAACAAATCTGAAGATGGTATAAAATAATACTGGAAATTTATACACGCTTCATAGGTTTGTTCTATTCGGCTACGAAGATAGGAAAAAACTCAATATCGGCAAAGTTTATTTAACAAAAATTTCATCGGGGGGGGTAAAATTTAGAAATATTTTAAGG
>CALZFJ010000300.1 GCA_945645715.1 uncultured Prevotellaceae bacterium
CGCTTGATGGAGCGCTTTGGGGTCTTCTCAAACTCCTCGTGGAGCACCTTCACGTCGGCAATGCGGCTGTATGCCGGGAGATCCTTGTTGAGTGAGTCTATGTTCTCGCGCATCATGCGGGCAAGGTCGTCGAACGACAGCCCTTGAGTGGCACCAATTTCGATGTCGGGATAGACGAGAGCCACAAGACGCTGGTTCTCCTCCACCACAAGCGACTCGCACACGTAGGGAAGATTGTTGATGCGCTGCTCAATCTCCTCGGGATATATGTTCTGTCCCGAAGGACCGAGAATCATATTCTTGCTACGACCGCGAATGAAGAGGAAGCCATCGTCATCGATAGTGCAGAGGTCGCCGGTGTAGAGCCAGCCGTCCTTGAGAGCAGCGGCAGTTGCTTCGGGATTCTTGTAGTATCCGAGCATCACATTGTCGCCCTTCACGCGAAGCTCGCCGGCAATGTTGCGAGGGTCGGGAGAGTCGATTTCGGCAGTCATGCGGTCAACGATGCGTCCGCACGAAAGCTCCTTGTTTTCATACCACGGAGCGTAGGCGATGAGCGGAGCGCACTCGGTCATGCCATAACCCACGGTGTAGGGGAACTCAATGCGGCGCAAGAATTTTTCCACGTCTTTGTTGAGAGCTGCGCCACCCACGATAATTTGCACGAGGTTTCCGCCGAAAGTTGCGGTGAGGCGTTCCTTGATTTTGCCGAGCAGACGGCTGTCGATGAAAGGCATCATGAGCATAAACTTCATGAGCGGCTTGTCGAGCAGCGGGAACACCTTGTTCTTGATGATTTTCTCTATGATAAGAGGAACGGTGATGATTAGCTTGGGGTGTACTGTTGCAAAAGCGTCCATAATCACCTTTGGCGAAGGCACGCGGGTGAGGAAGAAGATGTGGCAGCCCTTGGTGAAGCAGTGAATAAGTTCGATGCAGAGACCATACATGTGGGCAAGCGGAAGCATACACACCACGCCGTCGCCGGGCTTGAGGAAAGTGAGGCGTTCTATTCCGAATTGAATGTTTGACTCAATAGCGCGGTAAGGAATCATCACACCCTTAGAGAAGCCCATGGAGCCTGAGGTGTAGTTGATGATAGCGAGCGAATCGCGGTCGGGGGTAGCATAATGCACATCGTCGGGTGTGAAACGCTCGGGATATTTCTTGCCGAACAGCTCATTGAGGTGCTTGCGTGCATTGTCGAGCTTAGGGTCGTTGGAGTGGAGAATAGAGTAATCGCTGATTTGCAGCACGCCGATGAGGTTTCCGAAGTGAGAAGAGTCGAGATTCTCCCAAATAGCCTGATCGACGAAGAACAGGCGAGCATCGGAGTGGTTCACGAGGTGGTGAATGTTGTCGGGCTTAAACTCATGGAGAATAGGCACCGGAATAGCTCCGAAAGTGAGAGCACCAAACATGGCGACAGCCCACTGCGACGAGTTGCGGCCACAAAGGGCAATCTTGTCGCCCGGTTTCACGCCGGTTTCCTCAAAAAGAATGTGGATTTTTGCTATCTTTCGGGCAATATCCTTATATTGATAACTGACACCCTTGAAATCAGTAAGGGCAAGTTCTTCCCAATTTTGCCTAATTGAGTTCTCGATATATTGATTGATATGAAGTCCCATTGCTAATTGATTAAATTTGGTGCAAAATTAGTGAAAAATATCAACAACTCGCCAATAATTGCATAATTATTTAATAAGTGGAGGTGATAATGGCGAAATTTACCTTAGAAAAGTCCAAAATCACGATTTCTGCTCCTCATCGAAGGGATAACGTCGCTTGGGATTGCGCGGGAACCAGCCTTTATGCACGCGCTCTTGCTGCTCAAAGATTTCGAGAATTGACCAAAGGCACGAAAATCCCGTCACTCCAAGCAAAGCTGACCACAGCACGCTTTCGACGAAGACCGAAAGTGCAATGAAGGCAATGCCAAGTACGAGGAATACCCACCAGCAGCGGGTGCCGAAGTAGTATTCGCCCTTAATCACGATTGGGTGAAAGAGCCCGATAATCAAAAAAGTGCTAAGCCCGATTGCGAGCCCCAGCAGGTTGTTGTCGCTAAGAAATTCCATAGAAAAATTTATTTATTTGCTCCATTTCCAAACAATTCAGAATGTGACCCTAAGCGCACAAGAGCAATGATGTCGTTATCTTCATCAAACCAAATCAGAAGGAAATCACCTTCAATATGACATTCCATACAACCGGCATAGTCACCCTTCAGTGTGTGAGCTTTGTAGATTGCAGGAATGGGCAAATCATTTTTCAGAAAAGACAAAAGTTTAAGAAGCTTGCCGATTTTGGCGGTTTGTCTTTCGTAGCGTTTTAAATCCTTTTTGAATTTTGTGGTGAAGCTTAAATGCTTCATATTCCTGCACTATTGAGAAATGCATCTACACTTGAGATGTCGAGTTCACCATCTTCTAATTTGCCATTGCGTGCATCGTTGATTGCTTCAATGGTTTCTTTGTTTGGCTTGTTGTAAGCAATGTCAAGGAGCATACATTCCACAAAGTTGTTTAAGCTGCGATGCTCTTTTTTTGCCAATTCCTTAAGCCGTTCCAATAATTCAATGTCTAATCGGAACATTGTAGCTTTTCGTTGATGTACAAGTGTATTCATTGTGATAGCAGTTTGTTTGCAAAGATAAAAATAAAATATGAAACTTGCAATAGCTCAAGCGATATTAAGTGATTAACGGTGCAATGTGTACCAAAAATGGTGCACTAATGTTGCGAGAATGGTATTTTTTAGTAGATTTGTGGAAAAATTCAGAGGATATGGCAATATATAATGTTACATCGCGTGATTTCAGAAGTCGTCAGGCTGAAGTATTTGGAATAGCCGACAGAGGTGAAAGAGTGATCATACGTAGGCGGAACAAGCAGGCATATATGCTTGTACCTGTGGCAGATAGCGATTTTGAATTGTCGGCAGAGGCAATGCTGCGAGTGGAGGTGTCGCGCAAAGAGTATGCCAAAGGGCAAAGTGTGATATGTGGAAATGAAGATAATGTCATCGCTCATCTTGAGAGTATATGAGATTTAAAATTGTTTTTACGCCGACAGCAGATAAGTGCATTGCAAAATTCAAAAAGTCGAATCCGATGCTTTTTAAGAAGCTTGTTGAACTAATACTGGATATATCCCAAAATCCGAGAGTGGGTAAGGGGCATCCTGAAGCATTGAAGAATGGTGGAGGCATCACATATTCACGACGTATTGCTGCACATCATCGGATAGTGAATGACATACACGACGATGATGTGCAGTT
>CALZFJ010000301.1 GCA_945645715.1 uncultured Prevotellaceae bacterium
GGTGGTTACGCCCTCGAATATTCCCGACAGGATACGCACACGGTCTTTCTCGTTGCGGGCAGTGACAATTGCCGACTGGCCCGGACGGCGGCGGTCGAGTTCACGCTGCACGGCATCAAGGTCGATAGCGATTCCGGCGGGCATTCCGTCGATTACGCCACCTATTGCGGCTCCATGCGATTCACCGAAAGAGGTGAGGCGAAATATGTTTCCAAAAGAATTTCTCATTTGTTCTTTTTTATAGGTGAGAGGTAAGAGGTAAGAGGTGAGAGGTGGGAGGTTGCTATTCGGGTGTTGCAATGTCGGCAACGGTGCCGCGCACGAAATCCACCAGCTTGTTAGGCTCAATCTTCAGCTGCAAGCCGCGTACTCCGGCGCTCACATATATGTAGTCGAAATCCTCGCAAGTGGCGTGAAAGAATGTGGGAAACGCCTTCTTCATGCCAATAGGGGAGCAGCCTCCGCGAATGTAGCCAGTGGTGGGCAGAAGTTCCTTCATGGGAATGAGGTCACACTTCTTGTTGCCCGAAGCTTTGGCAGCCTTCTTGAGATCGACCTCGGCATTGCCCGGTACCACACACACGAAATAGCCGGTGCGGTCGCCGTGCAGCACTAGAGTCTTAAACACCTGGCGTATATCCTCGCCAAGCTGCTCTGCAATGTGATTTGCGGCAAGATTGTTTTCATCGACAACGTAAGGCACAAGTTCATATTGAATCTTGGCGCGGTCGAGCAATCGGGCTGCATTAGTCTTATTAATTCCCGCCATATCAATTCTCACTTTTTATATTTTTACACTGCGAAGATAGCAAAAAAACTTCGATTAGCGAAACAATTTCACATTTAGCGCAGAAAAGCCCTCAAAAATCGAGCAATCGGAATGTGCGGCGTGCATAATTGATGTCGTATTGCTGAAAATGCCACCACTCGCGGCGATAGGTGGAGAAGCCCCGGGCGCGCATCAGCCGGCGCAGTAGCCGGCGGTTGTCAAGAGCCTCGCGGGTGATAAGGTGCCGGCGAAGCAGACTCGCCTCATTGTCGATGTGCGACACCTCGCTGAACGAGTCGAAATCCGACCCCATATCCACAGGCACACCGTCGCGGGCAATCGAGAGGTCAACGGCAATGCCGAAGTTGTGGTGCCCTCCGCGGTTAGGCTTGGCTACGTAGCGGCGATAGCGTGTGTCTTTCACCACATTCCACATTTGCTGCTGTGCGCTCTGAGGACGGGCTGCATCGTAGATGATAAGAGAAAGATGGCTGTCGATGCGTCGCAGTTCACGTTGCACGGCAGCAAGCGCACGTGCAATCTCAGGGCGGAAATAAGCCTTGCGCAGCGAGCCATACATATTGCTGCCCACAAAATTGTCGGTGCCGGCATATTTCAGTTCCACGATAATTGAAGGCTCGATTGTAGTGATATCCACCAAGCCATATTCCTGCATCTTGGCGTCGATATCAATGGGCTTCTTTGCAGCCGCGGAAGTCACGCAGAGGGCAATTGCCCCCACTGCCAGCGATAATATTTTTGCAAATTTCTTCATAAATCAATGCAAAGTTAAATAAAAATCGGCGAAATCGTGCACTTTAAGTGGATATAGGAATTTTTTTAAGGCGGTGGAGAGGACCGCTTGGCTGTTTGGCTGATTTGATGCAGATGTGGTGTAGAAAAAGTGGCAAGGGGTTTCCGATTTTGGCGAATTATTCGTATTTTTGCAAGCGATATGGACGAGAATAAGAGAATAGAGATAGAGGGAAACATCGTGCGATTGCTGAAGACGGTGTTTGACCCTGAGATTCCGGTGGATATTTATAGCCTCGGACTGATTTATGGCATCGATGTAGATGACGATGGCACGGTTCACATCAAGATGACGCTTACGGCTCCATCGTGCCCGGCTTCCGACTTCCTTATGGAGGATATCAAGATGAAGCTTGAGAGCATTGATGGCGTAACAGGCGTAGATGTGCAGCTGGTGTTTGAGCCTGAGTGGACTCAGGATATGATGACCGAGGAAGCTAAGCTTGAGCTTGGTTTCCTTTAGGCTGCATCGCCGCGGTGTGATTCTTAATGATAAACAACCCACTAATTCTTTAGTTTGTGGCTTTGAAAAAAGTTTATTTCCTCAGCGACCTGCATCTCGGGGCAAGTTACTTTGCCGACCCTCGCGCCAAGGAGCGCGCAGTGGTGCAATGGCTCGACAGCATCAAGAACACGGCTGCCGAAATCTATCTGCTTGGCGATATTCTCGACTATTGGTATGAATATCGCACGGTGGTGCCGCGCGGATATGTGCGCTTTCTGGGTAAGCTTGCCGAGCTAAGCGATGCCGGAGTGAAGTTGCACTGGTTCATTGGCAACCACGATATATGGATTTTCGACTACCTGCCGAGCGAGATTGGCGTGGAGGTGATTGATGGCAGTGTGGAGCGCGAGATCATGGGCAAGCGTTTCTTCCTCGCCCACGGCGATGGAGTGGGGCGGCATGAGTGGTCGTTTGCGCTCATTCGCGGCATCTTCCGCAACAAGTTTTGCCAATGGCTCTTTGCTGCCGTGCACCCTCGGTGGACCATTCCCTTCGCCCACCGCTGGTCGAGCCACAGCCGCCGTAGCGATGGCATGCAGCCGTCGGAGAAGGCTATTGCCACAGTGGAGCAATTCACGACGAAATATGCAACTGAGCACCCCGAAATCGACTATTTTGTCTATGGGCATCTGCATATTCTGCGCAACGAGCCTGTGGGCGAGAATTCGCGCATGGTGGTGCTGGGCGACTGGATTTCGCTCAATTCCTGGGCTGAATTTGATGGAAAAGAGCTGGTTTTGAAGCAAAATGTGTGAACATACGTTAAACGGCAATTTGCCACAGCTGAAAATATTTTTTCGGTATATTTTTTGCTGATGTGGCAGAAATTACAAAATTTTCACTAATTTTGCTGGCAAATTTCTGAATTTACATCAAAGAGATTTTTTACTGATAAATATGAAACAATATTCTTAACATTATTTAACGGTATTAAAAACTGTGATGTAAATAAGGACTAAAATACTGAAAATAAGAAGATTGCCGATTGGAGGAACGAGGCAGTTAAAAAATTATACAAAAAACATATTATAAAACATATTTTTTTATTTGCTAAGATTCAAAAATAGGCATTATCTTTGCGCCATAAACCTAAAACAATCTTTTTTACCTTAAAAAATTATACCTATTGAAGACCTAAAAAAGGGACATTG
>CALZFJ010000302.1 GCA_945645715.1 uncultured Prevotellaceae bacterium
CTTGCTTAATTGTTTTGCCGAGATGCAGCCTATCTTATGCAAAGATAGTGAAAAAAGTGGTCAAAACCATATAAAAGCGATAAAAAAGGCGACATTGTAGATAATTTGTATTTTTTTAGCATATAATGAAATTTTTGATGGAAAAAACGCCAAATTTTTGATGCATAATTGAAAAAAGTTTTCTATCTTTGTGGTTGAATAATATGGGGACATGCAACACTGAATTTATATTATTAATTCATAATTTTAGTTAATTAAATTTTTTAATATAAATTATTGTTGTACGTTTGCATAAAAATTAGGAACAAGTGATGAAAACCAATCTCAGTAGTCAAATCAAGCTGGTCAGGATACCCAAGCGCTACTATGCTCCATCGAGTGAGATAGAGCAGGCATCGCTGTCGCGTAATGAGAAGATTTACACTCGCATTTTTGAGACGAGCGATGAAGGAGCTGAAGAGGTGGCTAAGAACATAGCCGAAGCCATCACCAAGGCTGTGGCACTGAAGGGGCAATGTACGGTGGCTCTTGGAGCCGGCGACAACACCCTGCGTGTGTATACCATGCTGGTAGAGCTGTTCAAGAAAGGCAAGATTGACTTTGAGAATGTGATAGTGTTTAACATCGGTGATTTCTTCCCGATTGATGCAACCGTATCGCCAAGCACTATCTCACGACTCAAAAGCGTGCTTCTCGACAAGGTGAACGTGAAAGCTGAAAACATTCACACCTTCGGCGACAAGGACAACCTTGAGGATATTCATCAGTATTGCAAGGACTATGAGGCAGAGATTGAAGCCGCAGGAGGTATCGACCTTCTCATCTGCGAGCTTGGAAAGCTCGGTACACTGGCATTCAATGAGCAAGGCTCTAATGCAAGTTCGTCGTGCCGACTGATGCTGCTCAGCCCTGAGAACCGACAGTCAATATCACAGTCGTATCACTGCGACAACGTTCCTACCACTGCCGTGACGCTTGGAATCGCCAATATCCTTGCTGCAAAGCAGGTGATATGCCTTGCATGGGGCGAGAACTACTCATCGCTGGTGCTTAACACTGTGGAGGGAAAAATCAACGACCAGACACCGGCTTCGTTCCTCCAGATGCACCGCCACGTGAGCATGAACATCGACCTGCCCGCTGCCGAGCGACTCACCCGCATCAGCCACCCATGGAAGGTGACCTCGTGTGAGTGGACCGACAAGCTCATTCGCCGCGCAATCGTGTGGCTCTGCGAGCAGACAGGCAAGCCCATTCTCAAGCTCACCAACAAAGACTACAACGACCATGGACTCAGCGAGCTGCTCGCACTCTATGGCTCGGCATACAATGTGAACATTCGCATCTTCAACGACCTTCAGCACACCATCACCGGTTGGCCCGGTGGCAAGCCCAATGCCGATGACTCAAATCGCCCGGAGCGTGCCAACCCATATCCAAAGCGTGTGATTGTGTTCAGTCCGCACCCCGACGACGACGTAATCTCGATGGGCGGCACTCTGAAGCGACTCGTGGATCAGCACCACGATGTGCATGTGGCTTACGAGACATCGGGCAACATCGCTGTGGGCGACGAGGATATGATGCGCTATGTGATGCTCATGGACCGTATAGGCGACCGCTTCGGTATCAACACCGACGAATATCGCCGCCTGAGCAACGAAATACACGGCTTTATCAACCAGAAGCACCCCGGTGACATCGACATTGAGGCCGTGCGCTACCTGAAAGGAAAAATCCGCCAATGCGAGGCTACTACAGCATGCTACTATATCGGCGTCAAGCCCGAAAACATTCACTTCTGCGAGTTGCCGTTCTATGAGACCGGTACGATCAAGAAGGGAGACCTCGGACGCCGCGACGTGGATATCGTGAAGAAACTTATCAGTGATGTGAAGCCTCACCAGATATTCGTGGCAGGCGACCTCGCCGACCCGCACGGCACACACCGTGTGTGCACCGATGCAGTGCTCGCCGCTGTCGATGAACTCATCGATGAGCCATGGATGAAAGACTGCCGCATATGGATGTATCGCGGCGCGTGGGCAGAGTGGGAAATCGACCATATCGAAATGGCGGTGCCTATCAGCCCTGAGGAACTGCGCTTCAAGCGTAATTCTATTCTCAAGCATCAGTCGCAGATGGAGAACGCTCCATTCCTGGGCAACGACGACCGACTCTTCTGGCAACGTGCCGAAGACCGCAACCGAGCTACGGCTGAGCTTTACAAAGGACTTGGTCTTGCTGCCTACGAGGCAATCGAGGCATTTGTGGAATATCATCCCATTCATTAAATACACTTCATTTATTATCGAAAAGCATATTTAATACACTATGATAAATGAAGAATCAACAAGACAAGTATATAAGGAAAAAATAAATATAAATAGGATATAAGCAACAACAAATAAGTGAATCATAGGTTAAGGAATCCGGTGGCGCGTGATGTGTAGCCGGATTTTATTTTTTATATGGGGCGCAGAGAAAAAAACGTAAGAAAATTTTTGGTATATTTTGAATTATATCACTAAATTTGCCATCAACAAAAACTACCAAAACAACAACTGAATATGGATATTACCGTACTTTTCAAGCTCACTTACGGACTTTATGTGGTGGGCTGTATGGATGGCGACCGCCCCGTGGGCTGCACCATCAACACTTGCTTCCAGGTGACAAGCGAGAATCCTATTCTCGCTATTTCGCTCAATAAGAACAACTACACACTCGATGCCATCAAGCGCAACAAGCGTTTCTCTCTCTCGATTATTGCTGAGGAGAGCGACACTTCGGTTGTCGGACAGTTTGGTTTCTGCTCAAGCCGCACTGTGGATAAGTATGCCGACTATGGCTACGACGTGGTGGAAGGCGCACCGCTCGTGAAGGGCACTTTTGCCGGACGACTCATTCTCGATGCACTCACCTTCGTGGACAATGAAACCCATGTGGTGGTGATGGCTCGCCTTGTGGAGACTGTGAAGGGCGAGGGAACACCTATGACCTACGACTACTATCACCGTGTGGTGAAGGGTAAAGCCCCGAAGACTGCTCCCACTTTCGTTGCCGAGCGTGATGAAGTGAAGGAGGAGCCGAAGTCCGCCAAGCGTCGCTATCGCTGCAACATGTGCGGATATGTAGCTGAGTTCGACGGTGAGATGCCTGCCGACTACCATTGCCCGCTCTGCCGTGTGGATAGCAGCCAGTTTACGGCTCT
>CALZFJ010000303.1 GCA_945645715.1 uncultured Prevotellaceae bacterium
GTGGCACACCTTGCACAAGGCATCTATGTGGCAGTTGCCACCAACGCTGCCGGTGCCCGAGCTGCTCGCTATCACCGCCGGCGAGCAGGTGAAAGAGCTGAAACTGCCCGACGGCACCACCGTGACACTCAACCGACACACCACACTGAAATATTGCCGCGACAACTTCGCAAGCAACCGCCAAGTGTATCTCGAAGGCGAAGGACACTTTGAAGTGACACGCAACACCGAAAGCCCCTTCGTGGTACACAGCACAGTGATGGCAGTGAAGGTGCTCGGCACGGTTTTCGACTTCAAGAGCGACTCGGTGCAGGCAAAAGCCTCGGCAACGCTCTTGAAGGGCGAAGTGGAGGTGAAAGGCAACCAAGGAGAGGGGCTGATATGCCTCTCGCCGGGGCAAATGGCACACCTCGATGCCAAAAGCCGCAAGCTCGTGGTGAAACAGGTGGAAGATATGCACGAACACTGGTATAGCACCACACTGAGCTTCAAGAAATCGGGCTTGCGCTCCATCGCAGCCACACTTGAGCGCATCTACGGCGTGAAAGTGATACTCTCGCCCGAGCTCGACCTCCAGAAGACCTACACCGGCACCGTGCCAAAGAAAGAGACCGTGGAGGAAGTGCTCGAACTGATGCAGAACGCAATGCCCATAAAATATAAGGTGGTGGGTAATAGCGTGTTTATCACCAAGTGACCGCTTTAGCAGAAAAAACAGTAACCAAAAATATCATTAAAACCGAAATTAGCATGAAACTGATGAAAAATCGATGTATGGCAATCGCACTGGCAATGTGCGCATGGCTCGGACTTGGAGCAACCGACTACACCACGATGGTGAATCCGCTTGTGGGAACACTGTCGTCGTTTGAGCTATCCACCGGAAACACCTATCCGGCAATAGCCTTGCCATGGGGAATGAACTTCTGGACACCCCAGACCGGCAAGATGGGCGACGGCTGGCAGTATGTATATACGGCACACAAGATACGCGGCTTCAAGCAGACTCACCAGCCCAGCCCGTGGATCAACGACTACGGACAGTTCTCGCTGATGCCCGTGACCGGCACGCTTGAGTTCGACGAGGAGAAGCGTGCAAGCTGGTTTAGTCACAAGGGCGAGGTGGCAATGCCACATTATTATAAAGTATATCTCGCCGAGCACGACGTGGTGACTGAGATAGCCCCAACGGAGCGTGCGGCGATGTTTCGCTTCACTTTCCCCCAGAACGACAATTCATATGTGGTGATCGATGCCTTCGACAAAGGTTCGATGGTGAGAGTGATGCCCGAGCGCAACCGCATAGAGGGCTACACCACCCGCAACAGCGGCGGCGTGCCCGACAATTTCCGCAACTACTTTGTGATAGAGTTTGACCACACATTCACCTACACAGCAACCGTAGCCGACGGCAAGCTCGCCAAGGGCGTGAACGAGACAACCGCCAATCACGCTATGGGAGTAGTAGGCTTCAAGACCAGCAAGGGCGAGGTGGTGTATGCACGCGTGGCATCATCGTTTATAAGCCTTGAGCAGGCACAGCTCAATATGAAGGAACTTGGCAACAACACTTTTGACCAGGTGGTAGCCAAGGGTCGCGAAGCATGGAACAATGTGCTTGGTCGCATAGCTGTGGAGAGCGACTGCCAGGCACAAATGCGCACCTTCTACTCGTGCCTCTACCGCTCGCTGCTCTTCCCGAGGGCCTTCTATGAGATTGACGCCGAGGGCAAAGTGATGCACTACAGCCCCTACAACGGCGAAGTTCTGCCCGGCTATATGTTTACCGACACCGGTTTCTGGGACACTTTCCGCTGCCTGTTCCCCTTCCTCAACCTCATGTATCCCTCTGAGAGCCTTAAGATGCAGGAAGGACTCATCAACGCCTACAAAGAGAGCGGATTCTTCCCCGAATGGGCAAGCCCGGGACACCGTGGCTGCATGGTGGGCAACAATTCAGCTTCGATCCTCGTAGATGCCTATCTCAAAGGCATCAAAGTGGAAGATGTGAAGACTCTGTATGAAGGACTTATCCACGGCACAAAGGCGGTGCACCCTGAGGTGTCATCGACAGGCCGTCTCGGACACGAATACTACAACACGCTTGGCTATGTGCCCTACGACGTGAAAATCAACGAGAATGTGGCACGCACACTCGAATACTGCTACGACGACTGGTGCATCTATGAGTTTGCAAAGCAATATAAGGCAATGGCTAAGGAGCTGAAGCTCACAAAGAAGGAGCAGAAGCAGCTCGACAAAGAAATCAAGGCACTTGGAGAGCGAATCTACAACTACCGCAACGTGTTTGACGCCGAAAGCCGCCTGATGCGCGGACGCAACGCCGACGGCACATTCCAGTCGCCATTCTCACCGCTGAAGTGGGGCGACGCCTTCACCGAGGGCAACAGTTGGCACTACACATGGTCGGTGTTCCACGACCCGCAAGGACTTATCGACCTGATGGGCGGCAAGACGAAATTTGTGGAGATGCTCGACTCGGTGTTCACCGTTCCACCGGTGTTCGACGACAGCTACTACGGACAAGTAATCCACGAGATACGCGAGATGACCGTGATGAACATGGGTAACTACGCACACGGCAACCAGCCCATTCAGCACATGATATATATGTATAATTATGGTGGCGAGCCTTGGAAGGCGCAATACTGGGTGCGCGAGACGATGAACCGCATGTACTCGCCCGATGCCGACGGCTATTGCGGCGACGAGGACAACGGACAGACCTCGGCATGGTATGTGTTCTCGGCACTCGGCTTCTATCCCGTGTGCCCCGGTACCGACCAGTATGTGCTTGGAGCACCGCTATTCAAGAAAGCAACGGTGCGCTTTGAGAATGGCAACACCCTTGTGATTGACGCACCGGCTAACAGCGACACAAATCGCTACATCGAGTCGATGGAGTGGCAGGGCGGCAACTACACCAAGAACTACCTGCGCCACGCCGACTTGCAGAAGGGTGGAGTGCTGAAGGTGAAGATGGCATCGAAGCCCAATTGCACCCGCGGCACACAGGCAGATGATATGCCCTATAGCTATTCGCTTGAGGGCGCGAAGTGATGCCTCGCAGCCTAAATTAGGTGATGAATGAATCATGAGATGAGGGCTGAAAAAATCTTGAAAAATATGCTGTAAAACATAGGCGCTGCAGTAAGTGTTTTTGCTGCAGCGCCTGTTATATTA
>CALZFJ010000304.1 GCA_945645715.1 uncultured Prevotellaceae bacterium
CTCACTATCAAGGGCCACATCAATGGTGACGACCTCACCTATTTGCACCGTCACTTCTCGTCGATCACCAAACTCGATCTCACCGAGGCGATACTCGATGGTGGCACATTCCTCTGCGCAAAGCACAAGAATTTCTACGAATTCGCCCCAAATGAGCTTGCCGGTCACACATTGCACATAGGCAATCTGCGCGAAGTGGTGCTTCCCGAAAGTGTGGAAAATGTGATAGTCAGCAGCTTTGCCGACGTAGATTTCGGCGCTTGCTCCGACCGCAGCGAGTTCACTCGTATGTCGGGAGCATTTAGCGGAACCCTTGAGTGCATCACCGTTCCTGCCGGCAACAAGCACTACAGCAGCTACGATGGCATGCTCTTCGACAAGGCTCAGACCACGCTGCTCAAGTGTCCGCTTGCCCATTCCCACGAAGTGGCGTTCCCGTCGTCGCTCAAGACAATTAATGCCAATGCATTCCGTGAGTGTGGGAAAATCCGCGAAATCGAGGTGCCGCAAGGCGTAACCACAGTGGGCGAGAAAGCCTTCTATGAGTGTGACTCACTGGTGAAACTCTCATTCCCGGCTTCAACCACCACTATCGACGACGACGCCTTTGCACACTGCTACAATCTCACCACTCTCGTGTGTGAAGCCGAGAAGCCTGTGCCAATCGTAATCAACCGCAGCTCAAGCGTTGAGAAATGTCTTCTCAAAGTACCTTCGGGCAGCGAGAAAGAATATGGCTCAGCTCCCTACTGGAGCGAATTCCGCCGCATCACAAGCATCTAAGCCCCACACAATAGAGGCTTCACAGCTCCATCGCCGCACACGGTCATCGCGCAGAGGCACTCTGCATGGCGGCACACAGCGTCATGGCACACGGTCATCGCGCAGAGGTACTCTGCACGTAGCCACATTCACCACTATGCTTAGTGTGCATGCACGATTCCACCGACTCACTTTTCACTCTATTATCATAAAATTAGCGAGGTATTTTCTCTTCCCTCGCTATTTTTTTCGTATTTTTTTGAAATATTTTCCCCGAAAATTGTGTTTGAATGCAAAAAAATTCCTAACTTTGAAAAAAATTGGTGAGATATGGTTTCAGAACTGCAAACTACACTCCGGCGACTCCAAGCCAAATCGGACGTGCTACTCGAAAAATATCACGCCCTGAAGCTTGAAAAGGAGGCTGTAGAGCAGGAAAACGACCAACTGCGCAGCCGGCTCGCGCAGCTCGACAAGGAGATTGAAAAGCTCCGGCTCGATTATGAATATCTGCAAATGGCTCGCATGATTACGCCCACCCGCGAATCGGTCGTCCAGAGCCGTGCCATTCTCGCTAAATTGGTGCAAGACGTTGATAAATGCATCTCACAACTAATGGAATAACACCATGGTCAAGGACAACGACAACAAGACGTGGATTCAGATAGCTGGCAACAAGCCCATTCCCCTTGCAGTGGGAAGCAAGGACGAAGCCGACGCTTATCATAAAGCAGAAGACCTCGTGAATAAGGTTTGGGGACAATATAATCCTAAATACAAAGCCAACTTCTCGTCGGCCGAAATCATGGCAATGGTAGCATTCAAGTTTGCCTGGCTCTATTTGGGCAGCAAGGAGACAAACGACGCAGTGGGGGAATACCTCAAGCAGTTTGAGCAGAAACTCGACGAAATCGTGGTGAAGCTTTGAGCTTCAGTGCCACGCGCGATATTTAATATTTTTATAGCAACAGTCATTGCACCGACAGTGTATCACAATTGTGCGACCCGAAATCGCACTGATGCACCTCGGCGCAAATTTTTTATATATATAACTTTTTTATTATTACTTAATTAAATGTTTGAATACATCTTAACCGGTATCGGGGCACTTGCTCTTGGCGTGATTGCCACGCTTATAGTGACCCGCATTATATCTAAAGCCCGTGGCAACGGCATCATCGACGATGCCCTGCTACAGGCTGAGAAGATAAAGAATGAGAAAATCATTGAAGCCAAGGAAGCCGAAATGAAAATCAAGACTGAGGCTGAGCGACAGGCTAACAGCCGCCTTGCCAAGGTGCAGCAGGCTGAAGCCAAGCAGAAACAGCGCGAATTGCAGCTCAACCAGATGCAGTCGGAAGTACAACGCAAGAAGAATGAGAACGACACGTTCAAAATCAATCTTGAAAACCAGCAGGCTCTGCTCGACCAGAAGAAGGAGGAAATCGAAAAGCTCAAGCGCAACGTGCAGGACACCCTTGAGCACGTAGCAGGCATCTCGGCTGAAGAAGCCAAGGAGAAGCTCATCGAGTCGCTCAAGGACGAAGCAAAGACTGCCGCTGCAAGCTACATCAACGACATCATGGACGAGGCTAAGCTCACCGCCAACAAGGAGGCTAAGCGCATTGTGGTTCAGTCGATTCAGCGTGTAGCCACCGAAACAGCCATTGAGAATGCCGTGACAGTGTTCCACATCGACAGCGACGAAATCAAGGGCCGCATCATCGGACGCGAAGGTCGCAACATTCGCGCTCTTGAGGCTGCCACAGGCATCGAGATTATCGTAGATGACACCCCCGAAGCTATCGTTCTCTCAGGCTTCGACCCCGTGCGCCGCGAAATTGCACGCCTGGCTCTGCATCAGCTCGTTGCCGACGGCCGTATTCACCCGGCACGCATTGAGGAGGTCGTTGCCAAGGTGCGCAAGCAGGTGGAAGACGAGATTATCGAGACCGGAAAGCGCACTGCAATCGACCTCGGTATCCACGGACTGCACCCCGAACTTGTACGCCTCGTAGGAAAGATGAAATATCGCTCAAGCTACGGTCAGAACCTGCTCCAGCACTCTCGCGAGACTGCCAACCTTTGCGCAATCATGGCATCAGAACTTGGATTGAACCCAAAGAAGGCTCGCCGCGCCGGACTCCTCCACGATATTGGCAAAGTGCCCGACGAGGAGCCTGAATTGCCACACGCAATGCTCGGCATGAAACTCGCCGAAAAGTATAAGGAGAAACCCGACATCTGCAACGCCATCGGTGCTCACCACGACGAAGTGGAGGCAACAAGCCTTTTCGCTCCTATCGTGCAAGTGTGCGACGCCATTTCGGGTGCCCGCCCGGGTGCTCGCCGCGAGGCTGTGGAGGCCTACATCAAGCGCCTCAACGACCTTGAACAGCTTGCCCTCTCCTATCCCGGCGTAGTGAAGACCTA
>CALZFJ010000305.1 GCA_945645715.1 uncultured Prevotellaceae bacterium
TGCTCCTGTTCCGCGACAGCATTGTGGGTCTCGTAGCTGGCATTCAGCTCAATGTGAACGATATGCTGAAGCCGGGCGACTGGATTACCATCAACAAGCTCGGCGTTGACGGATATGTGCAGAAGGTGTCGCTCACCACGGTGAAGGTGCGCAACTTCGACAACACCATTGCCACCATTCCGCCCTCTATCCTCGTGAGCGACTCGTTCATGAACTGGAAAGAAATTGCCGAGCGCGGTCGCCGCGTGAAACGCACCCTCTATATCGACGTGAACTCAATACGCTTCTGCTCAGCTTCCCAGCTTGCCGACTATGCCGCGCAAGGACTGGTGAGCGATGCCGAGGCGGCTGCAAAGGAGCCGCAGGTGGTGAACCTCACTGTGTATCGCCGCTTCGTGACGCAATACCTGCGCGGCAACAGCGAGGTGCGACAGGAAGACTGGCTCATGGTGCGCCAGCTTGAACACACCCAGGGCGGACTACCCATTGAACTCTATTTCTACTTCGGCGAGAGCGAATTTGTGCGCTACGAACAGCTTGCAGCCGAAGCCATGGAGTATATCATAGCTTCGGCTGCACGGTTTGGTGTGCGGCTCTACCAGTCGCCCACAGGAGGCGATTTGGCGGCGTTTCTGGGCACGCTGCAAGTGCGGTGATGAATGAAAGCTCAAGGTGCCACCTTGCAGCAGAGCGGCTCTAAAGGGGCTGCAATCGGTTACTTCTTCAGCTCGGCGAGGTGGCGGCGGTAGGCTGCCAGCAGATCGCTCTCCGAGATGTCGAGCAGTACGGCTTGGCGCATGAAGGGGTCAAGCTCTTCGGCAAGAAACACCTCGCGACGCATTCGCTTTATTGCCTCAACGGCGTTGTCGGCAACGAAAAGCCCCACGCCACGGCGGTTGAGCAGCACGCCACGCTGCTGAAGATAGTCGAACGACCGCGCCACAGTGTTGGCGCTCACCTCAATCATCTGGGCATATTCACGTACCGAGGGAATGCGTCCGGCTTCGGCATAGGTGCCGAGGATAATATCCTCGCACACCCGGTCGGCGATTTGCAGATATATTGCTTTGTTTTCATTAAACTTTATCATAAATCAATGCTGTTATTATCGACACTAATGCCGTGATTAACAATGCGGTTACCATCACTCACTTTTTGTTGATTACGCGGCCTACCACCTCGGCACGGGTGAAGATGTAGTAGGCGAGGATCCAGTTGATTACACCGATTGTTCCGGTGACTATATCGACCGAAGTAGTGACTTTAATGAAGAAGTTTGAACTTACTCCCACAAGCACTGCCGATGACATAAGCACGAAATACACTGCCAGAATGGCTATGAGGGTCTTAAACAACGCCTTGTTGTGCCAGATGCAGCTGCCAAGCACGAAAATCGAGTTGAAGCAGAAAAGTCCAAGCAGGAATCCTCCTATTTTCACATCGTTCACTATCATTGCCGGAATGTTCATGAACTGAACATAGTCGCTGCAGGGAGTATCGACAACATATCGGAAAGTGATGTAGCGAATCGTTTCATACACTTCGAGCGTCAGGAAGGTGAGCAGCGGCATAATCACAGTCACCAAGAGTGCCCCGAAGATGAATTTCTCCTGCTGTGAGGCCGGCGACATGATGCGTGCGATGCGTTTTGCCTTATTATCCATGTTCCATGCGGCGAGCGAGCCATAGAGCACCACGGCAGCCACAAACCACAGTCGCACCCAGTTGCGCTCAAGTACGCCATTGGTGAGCGAGAAAGCCATAGGGTCGCATTGCAAAGTGGCGGCACGTGCCCACTCCGATTCATAGATGCCATAGCACATTGCAAGTCCGGTGAAGGTGATTGCGCCGAGGAGAGTGCCTAATTGCAGCAGTAGCTGGCGGCGCTGTTCGGTAAATTCTTTTTTTGCGAAAGCCACGAAGCGTGGCAGCGAGAAAATATCATTTGAAGTGTTCATAATCGTTTCAGGCGTTTTTGGGGTTGAAAATTCCGGTTATACGGTCGCGGTCGGCGAGAGTGGCGTTGAATAGCGTCTCAAGGTTAAGCTCGGTTTCCTCGTCGCCGGTATTGGGGAGCACAAGGCTGTAGCCCATCACTGAAGGCTGCGAGAACAGTGCCTCACCGGCATCAGCTGCTGTGCCATTCTCCACAAAGCGCAATTTGGCAGTGATGCTTGCCACGCTCGCATCGAGCAGCACCCGGCTGTTATCGACGATTACCACATGGTCGATGCAGCGGTCGATGTCGCGCACTTGGTGGGTGGAGATGAGAATGGTGCGGTCGTCGGTCATCTGGCTTGCCACAAGGCGGCGAAACTGGCTTTTGCCGGGAATGTCGAGGCCGTTGGTAGGCTCGTCCATAAGCATGAGGCTGGTGTGGGTGGCAAAGGCGAAGCTCATGAGCACCTTCTTCTTCTGTCCCATCGAGAGCGCAGGGAGCGACTTGATTTCGGGGTCGATGTCGAAGATTGCGAGGTTGTGAAGCATGTCGTCGTAGCTGAAACGCGGGTAGAGTGCACCATTGAGGGTGGCAAACTTGCGCAGCGACATTCGCGGCATCTCAAACTCCTCGGGCACCACATACACGTCGGAGAGGGTAGAGGGGCGGCGCAGGCGCACGTCGGTGCCACACATTGTCACAGTGCCGGCTTTGGGCGTGAGCAAGCCAGCCATGAGATAGATGAGAGTGGATTTGCCGGCACCGTTTAGTCCGAGCAATCCATAGACCTTGCCGCGCTCAAGTGAGAGCGAAAAGTCGGTGAAAACGGGCTTCTGCTTCAGCCAACCGTAGCTGAAAGCGAGGCGCTCCACCTGCATGATTTGGTTGTTGTTGTTTGTTTCATTCATTGTTTCGTTCATAATTTTATATTTTTGCATTCAGATAAATCATTATCGCTTTTTTCAAGCATCACGGCACCAGGATTTTCCAGTGTCTTAGTGTATCAGTGTGCTTGTACACTGCAAAACTACAACAGTTATTTCATTTGTCAATAGTTTTTCTCGGCTTTAACACTAATTTAACACTTCGAGGGGTGAATAGGCCCTATTAGACTAATAGGGAGTGGTGGGCAGTGGGCGGCATTGCTGCGATTGCCTGGGCTGGATAGCAAAAGGATGAGACTTAACACAAGCCCCACCCCTCGGAATTTAGTATAAAAACAAAGAAACTCTCTTTTTGTCGTTTTCTTT
>CALZFJ010000306.1 GCA_945645715.1 uncultured Prevotellaceae bacterium
TAGAGCATCAGCCTTCCAAGCTGAGGGTCGCGAGTTTGAGCCTCGTCTTCCGCTCACAGGCTTCGACAGCATTTTTGCCGTCGGAGCCTTTTTTTGTGCGTGAGTGGATTCTATTTGCCGGGATTGAGCACCTTGTCGAGGTGCGAGATGATGAGGTTGGGAGAAATGCCTTTTAGGCAGAAGTAGTCGTGATACATGCAAGGCTTGTCGCCAATCACTGAGCAAGGGCGGCATGCCATGTTGAGTTGCACGGCGTTTTTCTCCTCTTGGTGCCAGCCCATATTGCCGCAGTAGGGGTGAGTTGCTCCCCACACCGATACCACAGTGAGCTGTACGAGCGAAGCCAGGTGCATATTCACCGAGTCCATTGAGAGCATCACATCGCAGTGGTTGAGCAGGGCGAGTTCTTTGGGGAATCCGTTGCGCTTGTCGGCAAGGGTTGTGACATTGGGATAGGTGTCGGCGAGTCGTCGCAGCACGGGGCGTTCCTTATCGCCGGCGCCGAGTAGGAATATGTGGGTTTTTTCGCGTGCCGAGAGGGTTTCCACCAATTTTTCCATAAGGTCGAGAGGATAGATTTTGCCCTGGTGCTTGGCGAAGGGGGCGATAGCAATCCACTTTACGCCATCGGGCTTGGGGGCTGTGATTTCGGCAAAGGCTTCAGTGGGGGCTTTTGCGGAGCCAAATAGGGAGGAGAAGGTGTCCTCGAAGCTGAATCCCATGCGGTAGAACACTTCGCGGTAGCGTGCACGCGATGATATGAGCGGCAGCATGCGCTTGTTGTGCTTGCGGGTGAGTGCACGCTTGCCCGAGCGGCCTTTTTTCAGGCGGAAGTAGGGAATGCCCACCAGCTTGAAGAAGGCTCCGAGCACCCAGGTGCGGAACACGTCGTGGAGGTCGGCAACGGCATCGATGTCGTAGGTGCTGAGGAGGTCGTTTTTCAGCTTGAGCATACCGCCTATGCCGTGATACTTCACTTTAGTGTCAACGCCCAGCACCACCAGGTTGTCGGGAGTATTGATAAATAGGGTTGAAGCCACCTGTTGTGTAGCGATTATGAATCGGGTAGAGGGGTTGGCACGGCACACAGAGTATAGCACAGGCACGGTCATAGCCACGTCGCCGAGGGCAGAGAATCTGACCACGAGCACATTGCGGTATTTTGGTGAGAAACCTTTATCCATGATTTAAAGTATCTTACTCGCTGAAAAAAATATGTCGGCAGTAGTTCGTTTATTTACAATGTAGATTATCGCGGTTGCAAACCTAATAATATTTATTCAATCCGACAAATTTTTACCACAAAACTTCGCAAAATTCCCATCACTGAGGCGCAATTGAGATGATGTTATTCACAGCGCGGGTTGAAAATGGTTGTCGGCATGTGCAGTTGTAGAGTGGTGGCTCGGTCGCACCTTGGTGCGACCCTATAGGGGCGGAGGAATTTTTTTTTGAACGTAGTTCAAATATATATAGGTGTGAAAATTTTCACGCTTTTTAATAATGTATAAAAAGAAATTTTGTCTAATTTTGCGCCCGAAATTCGATTTAATCGGAAATAACCAACAAAAAAACAGGTCCCAAAGGAGGGAATAGCTATGCCAAAGAATTTAGTTATAGTAGAGTCGCCTGCCAAGGCAAAGACCATTGCAAAATTTCTGGGTGATGACTACAAGGTGATGTCGAGCTACGGACATATCCGCGATCTTCACAAGAAGGATTTCAGCATCGACATTGCCAATGATTTTGCCCCGATATATGAAATTCCTGCCGAGAAGAAGGAACTCGTGGCGGGATTGAAGCGTGAGGCGAAGAAAGCCGACATGGTGTGGCTCGCGAGTGATGAGGACCGCGAGGGAGAGGCCATTGCGTGGCATCTTTATGAGGTTCTCGGACTCGACCCCGCGCGGACCAAGCGAATCGTGTTTCACGAGATTACCAAGAATGCCATACTCAACGCCATAGAGAATCCGCGCGATATCGACATTAACCTCGTTGATGCACAGCAGGCACGCCGCGTGCTCGACCGCATTGTGGGCTTTGAGCTGTCGCCGGTGCTCTGGAAGAAGATAAAGCCGGCACTGTCGGCAGGAAGAGTGCAGAGTGTGGCTGTGCGCCTCATTGTGGAGCGCGAAAAGGAGATAGCAGCGTTCAAGAGCGAGGAATACTACCGCGTGGTGGCTCAGATGCAGCCCGAGGGCGATGACTCGCACGTGAGTGCCGAGCTGTCGCAGCGCCTGCCCGATGAGGAGGCTGCACGCACGTTTGTGTCCGATTGTGCCAGCGCACGATTCACAGTGGGCGATATCACCGTGAAGCCCGTGAAGCGCTGTCCCGCACCGCCGTTCACCACTTCTACACTGCAGCAGGAGGCGGCTCGCAAGCTCGGATTCACCGTGTCGCAGACGATGATGGTGGCTCAGAAGCTATATGAGTCGGGATTTATTACCTATATGCGTACCGACTCGCTCAATCTGTCGAGCCTTGCCATTGCCACTATCAGCAAGGAGATTAAGGAGAACATTGGTGAAGAATATCTGAAAATACGCAAATACCACACCAGCTCGAAGGGTGCGCAAGAGGCGCATGAGGCTATCCGTCCTACAAATATCGCCATGCACGATGTACCGGGCGGTGTGCAGGAGAAGAAGCTCTATGCCCTCATCTGGAAGCGCACAATCGCGTCGCAGATGGCTGATGCGCTGATGGAGCGCACCAATGTGGATATCAACATAAGCAACCGCCCGGAGCACTTCACGGCTACCGGCGAGGTAATCAAGTTTGACGGATTCTTGAAGGTGTATATCGAATCGACCGACGACGACAATGCCGCCGATTCGCGCCAGGAGGAGGGCTTGCTGCCGGCAATGCACCGTGGCATGGCTATGACTGCCCTTGAGGTGACTGCTACTCAGCGCTTCACTCAGCAGCCTCCGCGCTACACCGAGGCTTCGCTCGTGAAGAAGCTTGAGGAGCTTGGAATAGGCCGTCCTTCGACCTACGCACCTACTATCTCTACCATTCAGAACCGCGAGTATGTGGCTAAGGGCGAGAAGAAGGGCGAGCAGCGCAGCTACAGGATTATCACCCTGAAAGGCGGCAAGATTAGCGACAAGACCGGAAGCGAAACCACCGGAATGGACAAGGGTAAGCTCATTCCCACCGATATAG
>CALZFJ010000307.1 GCA_945645715.1 uncultured Prevotellaceae bacterium
GCTGGGAGTTGCCGGCATCAAGTTCGTCGAGCCAACGCTGGAAGCCTTCAACGGGGTTGTTGAGCACGAACGTCTTCCACTCGGTGATATAGTCATCG
Source organism: uncultured Prevotellaceae bacterium (assembly GCA_945645715.1). GTDB lineage: Bacteria > Bacteroidota > Bacteroidia > Bacteroidales > Muribaculaceae > CALZFJ01. The sequence continues at coordinate 99 of CALZFJ010000307.1, forward strand.
CTCAGACGACAACCCTGGGTTTTCACGTATGGGAACGAGAAAAACAGGTCGGCGTGATTGAAGGTGAGGTGCTGCTTGCACGAAGGGCACACACCGCAAGGCTCGCCATTTTGGCGGTTGGTGCAGTGAATGTATTGAGCCATGGCGCGGGCAAGCGAAAGTTTGCCTGTTCCGGGTGCTCCGTGAATGAGGAGAGCATGCGGAATGGTGTCGGTATCGACGATGTGACGAATGTAGGCCTTTGCAGCCTCGTTGCCTATAATGTCGCTGAAATTCATTGTTGTTGATAGTTTAGTAGATATTCTTAGCTACCTGGCGCACACTCTCGGTGGCATTGTGAGAATAGAAATGAATGCTTGGCACGCCGTGAGCGATAAGGTCGCGAGCCTGCTCGGTGCACCACTCTATGCCCACCTGCTTTGCGGCATTGTTGTCGGAGCAGCGGCTGAGTTCAGATGCAAGTTCGCTTGGAAGATCTACATGGAAAATCTTTGGCAACACAGTGAGCTGGTTGCAATTGACTATTGGCTTCACTCCCGGCACAATGGGCACGGTGATTCCGGCAGCACGGCAGCGGTCAACGAAATCGTAGTATTTACGGTTGTCGAAAAACATCTGAGTGACGATGTAGCTTGCACCGAGATCGACTTTGTTTTTGAGATAAGCGAGGTCGATGTCGGCATTTGGAGCTTCGTCGTGCTTCTCGGGGTATCCAGCCACGCCGTAGGAGAATTTGTTGTCGCTCACGATGTCAATTTTGGTGCCATCGGCAAAAAATCCGTCGTTGAAGGCATTCACTTGCTTCTCAAGCTCATAGGCGAAAGAATGACCGTTCTCCACCGGCACAAAGCGGTTCTCGTGCTTGGCTTTGTCGCCGCGGAGAATCAAGAGGTTGTCGATACCGAGGAAATTGAGGTCGATAAGCGCATATTCGGTTTCCGATTTCGAGAAACCGCTGCAAATGATGTGAGGCACGGCAGGCACGCCATATTTCTGCTGAATTGCAACAGCTACAGCCACAGTACCTGGGCGGCTACGCTCGGTGATGCAGCGATAGAGCCCGTCGGCTGTGCTCTTGAATACCATCTCGCTACGGTGGGTGGTGATGTTGATATATAGAGGGTTGAACTCCATCAGCTTGTCGATATTGCTGAAGAGCTGATTTATGCTTTTGCCTTTCAAGGGAGGAAGCACCTCAAATGAAAAGCCTGTAGATTGGCGGTTAGACAGTATTTCGCTTACGTTCATTTTGTGTTGTTGCATATAGTTTGTGCAAATTTAGTCAAAAATTTCGGGCAATAGAGATTTGAGATAAAAGAATTACAGTATTTGCTGAATTTCGCTGAGCGAAGCTACGATAATGTCGGCATTGGGGCAGTTTTCAGCAGGAGAGTTGTCTTTGTTGAAGAATATAGTGCGCCAGCCGGCAGAGTGGGCGCCGCATACGTCGGCTTCATAGTTGTCGCCAATCATTACGCTTGTATCAGCCGTGGCGTTACATTCCCTGAGCGCATACTCGAAGATGCCTGGCAGAGGCTTGGTGATGCCACAGTCGTCGGAAAGTATAATGCGGTTGAAAAGGTGAATTACACCTGCTGAAGTGAGTTTCTGTGCCTGTACCTGCTTGAAACCGTTGCTCAGTATGTTCACACTGTAGCCTTCGGCATTGAGATATTCAAGCAATTCGCGTGCTCCCGGCACTAACTTGGATTGCAGGGAGAGGAAGTGCAGATACTCCTTATCGACCGTTGCTCCCATGGCAAGGCAGTCGCCGGTGTATCCGGCTTTCTCGAGAGTGAAGCGGAAACGCTCGGTGGTGAGGAAATCCTTAGTGATTTTGCCATAGTGATAAAGCTCCCAAAGTTCCTTGTTCTTTGCGAGATAGATAGCCTTGAAAGTGTCGTAATCGGGACAGAAGCGAGCAAAGCCGAAGTGGTTGAAGACGTGACGCAGAGAGAGCTTGGAATTTTCGGTAAACCACCATACGGTGTCGTCGAGGTCGATGAAAACAGTGGAAATATTCTTCATGTGCTGATGCTGAATTAAAAAAAATGTGGGTAGAGGGCTAAGGAATTGACTGTGGATAAATACAACATTCCCGGCAATGGCGCGTAGATGCGCATTGCCGGGTGTGTTGCTGTATTTGTTAAGCTCTTATTGCAGGAGCGATTACATATTCATACCGCCACAGCAGTGGATAACCTGACCGGTGACATAAGAAGAAAGGTCGCTGGCAAGGAATGTAGCCACATTTGCAACGTCTTCGGGAGTTCCACCACGGCGCAGAGGAATCTGGGCAGCCCACTGCTTGCGAACGTCCTCGCTGAGGGCAGCAGTCATGTCGGTGATGATGAAGCCCGGAGCGATAGCGTTGGCGCGAACACCACGAGAGCCAAGCTCCTTGGCAATAGACTTGGCAAGACCAATCATACCGGCCTTAGAAGCTGAGTAGTTGCACTGTCCGGCATTACCCGAAACACCTACTACTGAAGCCATGTTGATGATAGAGCCACTCTTCTGGCGCATCATGATAGGAGTGAGGGCGTGAATGAAGTTGAAAGCCGATTTCAGGTTTACGCCGATAACAGCGTCCCACTGAGCCTCGCTCATACGCATCATCAAGCCGTCCTTTGTGATTCCGGCGTTGTTCACGAGAATGTCGATGTGTCCGAAGTCGGCATGAATCTGCTCCACAACCTTGTGAGTATCTTCAAAGTTGGCAGCATTAGAAGCGTAACCCTTAACTTTTACACCAAGAGCAGCTATTTCTTCCTCAGTCTTTTTTCCGTTTTCGTCGATTACGAGGTCGGTGAAAGCGATGTCGGCACCTTCCTGTGCAAATTTAAGCGCAATAGCCTTACCAATGCCACGAGCTGCACCGGTGATGAGCGCTACTTTACCTTCAAGTAATTTCATTATTCTATAAGTTTTATTTATGTGAATAAAAAAGTATTTTATTTCTCAACAAGGAATGCACCACAGGAGTATCCACCGCCAAACACAGTGAGACCGAAAGTGGTGCCCTTGGGATAAT
>CALZFJ010000308.1 GCA_945645715.1 uncultured Prevotellaceae bacterium
TATGTGACGCCGATGTTGATGGCAGCGCGGCTCGAAGTGGGAATGTTGATACCGATAGTGGGGCTGAAGTAGAAACCCTCGCGGTCGTCGAGCCAGCCATCGCCAATGCTCACGGCGTGGTCGTTGGCGAGGAACGCCGCACCGATCTTCAAATCGACGAAAGGCCGCACCAAGCCCGAACCGAAGTTGTATTTGAAGTCGGCATAGAGAGGAATCATCACCGCCGTTTCATTATTATAGTCGTATTTCGACGAAGGGTAAGCACCGCCGATGTTGTGGTCGAGAGGATTTCCGTTTTCCTTTGGATTCAGAATGTTTACACCCAATCCGATTCCGGCGAAGAAATTGCCAGCCGCGATGCCGTGAGTGGTGAGAATGTCGAGCTGATTGGCGCGATAGTCACCAATACCACCCATATAACCCAATTCAAGGAAACCTTTGTAGCCGGCGCCTCTGCTATAGCTTGGCACACTTGTAGTTCTTGGTGCTGATTGAGGGCGATAGACAGGGCGCGGACGCTGCCTGCCTTGAGCCTGCAACTCGGCTGCACAGCCGAGCATGATGCCCGATAATAAAACAATCAGTGTGAATCGCTTGATATTCATAATTCTTCGTTTAATGCTTTCATTGTGGGGCAAAAGTAGATATTTCGCCTTTGCCCACCAAATTCAGCACAAAGAATTTGTGCTACGAATATCACAAAAAATGTTCCAAAACGCACCTCTCGCCAAGCTCCGGCCCCACTATACAGCTATCAAGTCGCAGTACATCAACCGAATGTACAGTTTTCGAGGGTGTCGTTTCCTCTCATTTTTTTCTTCTTCCGACTTAGGAGGTTTGATGTATATTTACATATTATTTTTTAACTGTACAATAAGTAACAAAAAAGATTTGTTGTGAATGGGATTAGTGGATTTGGGCACGGTGGCGGGAGCGGCGACGGTCGAAGGCGTGGACGAGTTCTCCGATGAGTAGCACGGGAGCTGTGCCTGTGACGATTGCAACCCAATCGGCGAATCGGAGACCGCCTTCATGCACATTAAACATCTGTCCGCCAAATTCCACTATTAGGATTTGCCCCACGAATATCATCAGCAGCGTTGTAAAGAACACTTTGCTCTCGCCGAGTTTCCAGAATGCAGAGTGCCCGCTGGCAAACGACTTGGCATTAAACAAGTTCCAGAATTGCAAGAATACAAACACGGTGAAGAATATGGTGTGGTCGTAGAGCGATATTTCGTCAGATGGAGCATAGTGGAAGTCGAAGAATGTGCTGATGTAGCCGCTGAGCGAGAACTCGGCGAGTGAAGCAATGTGGCACTGCTTGAGATATTGCATCAGTCCGAAGAGGAAGAGCGTGAAGCCTATGCCTATACCGCCGATGAAGCACATCATGCGGCGGCTCACAATGAAGTCGGTGCGTCGGCGTGGCTTGTGAGCCATAACCTCTTCACTCGGCGGGAGAGAAGCCAGAGCGAGGGCGGCAAAAGTGTCCATGATAAGGTTCACCCATAGCATCTGCGTGACGGTGAGAGGCGATTGGTAGCTCATGAAGGCGCCAATGCCGACAATCACGCACGCCACCACATTCACGGTGAGCTGGAAGAGGATAAAACGCTGAATGTTCTGGTAGAGCGAGCGTCCCCACATCACTGCCTTGGTGATAGATGTGAAACTATTGTCCATAATGGTGATGTCGCTTGCCTCCTTTGCTACCGAAGTTCCGTCGCCCATCGAGAGCCCCACTTGAGCGGCATTGAGAGCCGGGGCATCGTTTGTGCCATCGCCTGTCACGGCTACCACTTCGTCTTGTTGCTGAAGCAGGTTGACGAGTCGGGATTTGTCGCCGGGACGGGCGCGCGACATAATCTTGATTGCGAGGGCACGCTTTGCTGCCTCATCGTCGCTTAGCGCGGCAAATTCAGGTCCGGTGATTATCCGGTCGTCGGAGTCGTCGTCGGTCCACAGACCCACCTGACGGCCGATTTCGCGGGCAGTTCCGGGAGTGTCGCCGGTGACGATTTTCACCTTGATTCCTGCCTCGATGCAATCGCTTATAGCGTCGGGCACATCTTCACGCACCGGGTCGCTGATTGCCACGATTCCGGTGAAGCGAAGGTCGCACTGCTGCAATTTTCCGTCGATAATCGGCATTTCGCCCTCTGCGAGTAGCTGTCGGGCAAATCCCAGCGTGCGCATAGCCTTGGTCTGGTATCCGGCAAGTGATGCCTTTATTTCAGCCTCGGCGACATCGCCTGTGGTGGAGCTGCACAAGCCGTACACTATTTCGGGAGCACCTTTCACATAGAGCACGTTGCAGCCAAGTTCTTTGCTGCGCACCACGGTAGCCAGATATTTGCGCTCGGTAGAGAAAGGCACTTGTGCAAGTACCTCGCATTGGTCGCGAATCTCAAGGTAGTCGCAACCGGCATCTCTGAGCCACAGCAGCAGGGCACCCTCGGTGGGATTGCCAAGGGCCACCGGTTTCTCGGGATTGGAGCAGTCGAGGAAAGCAGTCGAGTTGCACGAGATAGCTTCGCTGATAATGCGGCTCTCCACGTCGTCGGGCGAGAGTCGGCATTTGTCGCGCAAGCCATAGAATTGAGCCTCCCACACCTGCATACGGTTCTGGGTGAGAGTTCCCGTCTTGTCGGTGCAGATGATGGTGGTGGCACCCATGGTTTCGCAAGCGTGCATTTTGCGCACCAGATTGTTGCTCTGAAGCATGCGGCGCATACTCAGTGCAAGGCTCAGAGTTACGCTCATGGGGAGGCCTTCGGGCACCGACACCACAATCAATGTCACGGCAAGCATTACCGTGACCATGGCATAGTTGATGAATTGCACGCTAAGTAGGTCGTAGGCAGAATAGTCGAAGATTGCCAGACGTCCAATCACGATGAGAGCACCCACAATGTAGCTGCCATAGGAAATCATCTTTCCCAGGCGGTCGAACTGCTGCATTAGTGGAGTCTTTATGGCGTTCTCAATTTGAGCCTCAACATATACTTTGCCATATTCGGTGCTGTCGCCCACAGCCTCCACGCGCATCACGCCGTGCCCCTCGGTCACGGTGGTTCCGCGCAGCATCATATTGGTGGGGTAGGTGGCATCTTTCTTGAAGTGA
>CALZFJ010000309.1 GCA_945645715.1 uncultured Prevotellaceae bacterium
CTGTGTGGGGCTAACCATTATCGCGTACCTCCGGCACGCTGCTCGCTCCGCTCGCTATGTTGCTTGATAGCGCCGAGGTGAGGTTTTGCTCCGCTCGATGTGTTGTGGAGGCGATGCAGTGGGCTTCGCCGGAGCCCCGGGGTGCTTGCAAAAAATTTAGCCGATGAGGTTGGTTCCGGTCATTTCCTTAGGTTGCTCGATGCCCATGATGTGGAGCAGTGTGGGAGCAACGTCGGCAAGGATTCCGTTGCCAATCTTTGCGTCCTTGTTGGCAGTGACGTAAACGCAAGGTACGGGGTTGAGCGAGTGAGCAGTGTTGGGCGTGCCATCTTCGTTCACTGCGTTGTCGGCATTACCGTGGTCGGCGATGATAATCACCTCATAGTCATGAGCCTTTGCGGCCTCAACGGTGTCCTTCACGCAGTTATCTACTGCAACCACAGCCTTCTCGATAGCCTCATACACTCCGGTGTGACCCACCATGTCGCCGTTGGCATAGTTCACCACGATGAAGTCGTATTTTTCGGTGTTGATAGCTTCCACGAGCTTATCCTTCACCTCATAGGCACTCATTTCGGGCTTGAGGTCGTAGGTGGCAACCTTTGGCGAAGCCACGAGAATACGGTCCTCTCCCTCGAATGGAGTTTCGCGGCCACCATTGAAGAAGAATGTGACGTGGGCATACTTCTCAGTTTCGGCGATGTGAAGCTGCTTCTTGCCGAGCGAAGAGAGGTATTCGCCGAGGGTGTTCTGCACGTTCTCCTTGTCGAAGAGAATGTGAACGCCCTTGAATGAGGCATCGTAGGGAGTCATGCAATAGTATTGCAGATTCTTGATGGTGTGCATACCGGCTTCGGGCATATCTTGCTGAGTGAGCACCATGGTGATTTCCTTGGCGCGGTCGTTGCGATAGTTGAAGAAGATAACCACGTCGCCTTCTTTGATGCGTCCATCGACGGTGGCATTAACGATAGGCTTCACAAACTCGTCGGTCACGTCGTTGTCGTACGACTTCTGCATTGCAGCCACCATGTCGTCGGCTTTCTCGCCCTCACCGTTCACGAGCTGGTCGTAGGCGATTTTCACGCGCTCCCAACGCTTGTCGCGGTCCATAGCGTAGTAGCGGCCGATTATAGAGGCTATCTTGCCTGCCGACTTGTCGCAGTGGGCCTGAAGCTGCTCGATGAAGCCTTTACCGCTCTTCGGGTCGGTGTCGCGGCCGTCCATGAAGCAGTGGATAAACACGTCGTTAAGTTCGTACTCCTTTGCGATGTCGCAGAGAGCGAGAATGTGCTCGAAAGAGCTGTGTACGCCACCGGTGGAGGTGAGACCCATGAAGTGCATACCCTTGCCGTTGGCCTTGGCATAGGAGAAAGCAGCCTTAATCTCGGGATTTTCGAGGATAGAGCCGTCCTTGATGGCTTTGTTGATTTTCACGAGGTCCTGATAGAGAACGCGGCCGGCACCGATATTGAGGTGGCCTACCTCTGAGTTACCCATCTGACCGTCGGGAAGACCGACGTTTTCTCCGCTTGCCTGAAGCTGCGAGTTGGGATAATTGGCAATAAGACTGTCCCAGTAGGGAGTAGGAGTGCTGAAAATAACGTCAGCTTTGGTGTGGTTGCCAATGCCCCAACCATCTAAAATCATCAATAATGCTTTTTTAGCCATAGTGTTATATGTATCGAAATTTTGATTATAATTCCTTGCTTCTTTTACAATGGCAAAGTTACGCATAATCTGCGAGAAATTGAGGCAGTTGTGCGAAAAAAAGTTTCTACCTAACGCGATGTAGAGAACAATTTCAGTCTTTAAGGGTGGCAAGGGGGATAACTTTCACGCCGTCGGGGCGTGTGAAAGCCATGCGACCACCGGTGAGAATGATGAGAAGATCGGGCTCACGGAGCGGAACTTGATGCTCATTTTTGTTATACTCCTTTATCAGACTCTTGATATGCGGCTTTTTTTGTAGAGGAGACTTTGAAGGCGGTAGTATTGGGTGGCTTTGGAGGGGGGAGGGGATGAAAAAGCCCGGGGCTTTGCGGCTCCGGGCTGGTGTATTTAAGGGCGTTGGGAATTATTTCACGAGTACTTTCTGAGTGTTTCCGGCAACTTTCACGATGTAAAGACCGGGAGCAACGTTGATTTCAGAATTGTTGGTGCGAGCTACGGCAGCGCCGGCTGCATTGTAAACCTCAACGGTAGCACCATTGTTCTCCACCACGATAGCGCCCTTGGCACCATAAGCGCGGAAGCCCTTGGCAGCAACAGCCTCAACACCGCTTGGGTCTAATGGGAATGCATAAGCCATGAGATCGAGGTCGGAAGTCGATACAAAGTAAGCAAGCAGATTATCGCCAGAGGGGAAGAGGAGGACATCGTCGGTGGGGTCGCAATATTGATCGAGAACCATATCGGCTGCAGTTGCGCCTTCGGCAGGGGTTTGCACGGTCATTTCTATTTCTTTGAGAGCATTCTCGGCGATTGCACCGGTGAGAGTAGTGGGGTCGGTAGTGTCGTAGATATACACGCAGGAAGTAATAGCCCAACCTGTGAAGTAGCTTAGCTTGAGCACTGCGGTGTAGTTCTTTCCATTGTACGCACGAGAGTCGCCGGCATTGGGAGCGTAAGCCCAGGCGGATTCGCCGGTTTCTTTCACGAAATTGGTGGCAGTGAGAGTTTCGCCGTTCACATAATAGAATTGATCGACACCGCTCTGATAATGACCAACGTAGTATCCGTCGGTAGGATTGGCAGAGTGGGCTATTGCCTTGGCGTTGCTGCTGCCTTGATACCATTGGCCCACGCCTTCGAGTTCAACGAGTTCAGGCTCACCGATTACTCCGCCTGTTACTTTCCAGCGATAGATGTGCTGGGCATAAAGTCCTGTCATTGTTGCAACTATCTGTGCATCACCATTGATGTCGCCTTGCACATGGAGACGGGCGCCGAGGTCGAGGCTGGTGTTGTGGTCGAGAGAGATGATTTTAACAGGTTCAGCGGTTACCGAAGAAGTTTTCCAAACCTTAAAGGTGGTTCCGCTGGGGCTGAAGTTGCAGATGAGCATGTTGCCTGCGCAGTCAGAGGCAACCGAACCGGTA
>CALZFJ010000310.1 GCA_945645715.1 uncultured Prevotellaceae bacterium
TTGCGCGGCGGCTCGGTCGTCGTTGCGGTGTGCACTCGCCGGAGGCTCCGCTCGCCGCTCTCTGCACACCTCCGCTCCTCCCTCGCTTTTCTTTTTTCTTTACTTAGTGTTTTGACTTGAACTAAATTAGAGAGCCAGGCGCATACCGCGGCTGTAGCGGTAAGCCACAGTGCTACCGTCACGGTACGCTACGCGGCAGTAAGTAGCGATGCTGTACCAGCTACCACCGCGCAACACGCGGCCAGACCCACTAGCAGGCCCGGTTGGATCTGTCCGTGAGCTACTGCTATAATACGATTTTCCATACCAATCACTGCACCACTCCCACACATTGCCACTCATATCATACAAGCCTAACTCGTTCGCCCGCTTCATCCCGACAAGATGCGTTTCATCTACGCTGTTTTCTAAATACCATGCCACCGAATCGATATCGTTGCTGCCGCTGTATTTGTAGCCACGGCTATTCCTGCCGCCTCGTGCGGCATACTCCCACTGTGCCTCCGTAGGTAGCGTAAACTGCAGACCAGTAAGATCATTCAGTTTCCGGATAAAGTTCTCACAGTCATTCCACGAGATATAATATGCCGGATAATTACCGCCAAGTCCATACTCCGATGTCCACTTGTCGCCGTCAGATGTAGGTCTCTCCCCCATCACTGCTTCCCACTCTGCCTGCGTTACCTCATACTTCCCTATATAGTAATTACTCAATGTAACCCTATGTGCAGGCTTCTCATCATCTTCTCCATTATCATCACCCATCATAAAGGTGCCGCCCTCAACCTTAACCATATTAGCTATCAGCTTCTCTAGCACTTTCTTCTGCTCTGCGGTAACATCTGCCGACCATCGCGGCTCAAGCCCATTGGCAAATACCGTATTCGGCACTACAGTCTCCGAAGTTTGCTCAATCGGCAAGCTGTCGGCCGCTGTGGTGTCCTCCGCAATCAGTTCACCGCCGCTCTTGCTGCAACTCGGCACATTCTGCACTGCTAGCACCCCGAGAGCCACCGCAGCGCACGCTGCAAGCGGCAGCGCGGCTTTTTCCCATATCCCGCGCCAGTCGATGGATATCGTGCGACGCTTCTCGCTGCTTATCATAACCGTGCCGCCGTGGCTGCCACCTATCTCCAGCCCAAGCCCCTTCGCAAACTCCGCTATACTGCCCGTGCGGTCGTCCTTGTCCTTCCGCATCGCCGCCAATATCGCGATGCGTGTACCTTCCGATGCCACCGGCTGAAGCTCCTGCTCTATCCAGCTTCGGCTTATTTCGGCTGCCTCCTTCGGATCTTTTCCCGTCAGCAGATAGAACAGCGTGGCTGCTGCGGCGTACACATCGATCTGCGGCGTGAACTGGGACAGGGCCGTGGTACTGTACTGCTCCAACGGCGCATAGCCCGGCGAACATGCCAGCAGATGTACCTGAGAGGTCGCAGAGCCTTTTTGGTTGTAGTGCTTCGACAGCCCGAAGTCGATTATCACAGGCCGTACCGTGCCGTCGTCCTCCTGCTTCAGAAGTATGTTGTCGGGCTTGATGTCGAGGTGCGTGATGCGGTTGGCGTGTAGCTTGGCAAGTGCACTCAGCACCGGCTTCATTATCTTCAGTGCCTCATCTTCTCCGCATGGATACGTGAAGTGCTGCCGCATGCTCTTCCCCGCCACATATTCCATCACATAGTAGGCGGTGTTGTTCTCCTCAAACGCCTCATTGATGCAAACCAGGTTGTCGTGTGCCACTCCAAGGGTACTCAACCTACGCGCTTCGGCTAGGAAGCTCCGCTTTCCTGCCTCCACATCGTCGCTCACCGGCTTGCTGTAGCACATGGTGCTACCCTCGCGCTCGCAAAGACTGCTCATGAAAAACTCCTTCACCGCAAAATTCACCGTGATATTCTCCACCTTGCCCTTAGCAAGATAGGTGATGCCGAAGCCTCCTGCGCCAAGCACCTTGACTATCTCATAGGGGCGCTTACCGCGGCGCAGCACCGTGCCTCGAGCCAGCACATTTTTCATCGTCTTCTCTTCCATTCTGTCAGTCTTTAGATTCCTTTGTTGTCCCGGCACTCCCTTAGCTCAAGCTTCATTCCTTGTTGTAGTCGCCGCACTCCGGCTGACATACCTTATAACTTCAAAAAATTTCGCAATAGCCCTCCTGTGACTGCCGTTGTTTCTTTCTCTCAGCAAATTTACAAATTCCCCTTCACACTTCAAACCATTTTCCATCAAAATTCCCCCAAAGCCGCCATTATATTTCTAAAGATTTTTTTACAGACCAAGCCTTATCGTAATTTCCACACATTACCACACGTCTTTACAGCAAAAACGCTAGCATATCCTTCTAATATTTCATCAATATTCATCTCTTTTCATCTCTTTTCATGGCTTATTAACCTTAATTTTTGCGGCATCACCACTGCGAAGATCTATAATCATTGATATATCAAAACTCATTACTGTCTCTCATCATACTGGGCAAAAAATAAAATAATCAACAACAATTAAAAAAGCTGTCCATAGACGAATTACAAGAGTATTCAACTTTGGAAGGATTATCATCATAACGACATTGATGACAATCAAAACCATATTGAGTCCTACATCATAATCTCCAAACATTTCGTGGATAATATACATAACTTCATACACAATACTTGGAATCAATATACCAAGCCACACCAATCGGTTTTGTTTTACTTTTTGAGGATTTCCAATAATCAGTGAACATAAAATTACTTGTACACCACATAAAATAACTTGTACAAAGAAATATTCCGAATTTTCATGTAAGTATTGTTCGTATGAGGCGACGGCCTCTCTACAAGCTATTTTTATCCACTTGAATATCATATATGCAGCTATCGCAAAACCGCCCACTTTTATTGCAATTTGAGCCTCTTTGCTTTCAAAAAATGATTGTTCTGATATATTCACCTTATTGGAATCATCATAGGTAGTCCCTGTCTCAATGTCCCTGGTATCGAAATCAGTAGTTTCTTCTGTTTCAGTTGTCGGAATGTCATTAGAGGCTGTTCGTCTTAATTTGTTGATTGCCGCGATTAGTTCAGGTGCCGACTGGTAGCGGTCCTT
>CALZFJ010000311.1 GCA_945645715.1 uncultured Prevotellaceae bacterium
GCACCGAAACCGATATGCCGCGGTTCTGCATAGGGCTGCGCGAAATCATCGACCGATATGCCCCGTCGGAGGGCAACACCCGCACGCTCGCGATGCTGCGCGACTACATCAGCCCCAAGCTCACCATGGACGAGTGGATAAAGAAATGGAACAGGCACCTTCGCTTCGACCCCATTGAGCGCAGCGAGATGTGGGAGGAGATTATCTATGAGGTAGAACGAGAGGTGGTGCACCGCCTCGACTTCGACAAATGGTGCATGGGATTCTGTTTCGAGTATTGGAGCGTGAAGCGAGATGTGCTCCATGAGCAGGGTGTGCGCTGGCGCACGCCAGGCGAGATGAATCCGGATGTGATGTTTGATTGACATTCTCTCTGCCCTCAAAAAAACGCCATGGGCATAATGTTCTGCCCCACCGACATCGAATTTTCACCACAAAATCACAAAAAACAAAGAGCTGCACAACTATGAGAAAGATGATTAAAATCAACACTCGTCCCTCTAAGGAGAACTTAGTGGGACGCAGCCACTGGTGGGGTGCCCCCGACCTCCCTGCCGATATGCCCTACCCTTATGTGACCGTGGGCGATGATGACGATGAAGATTCCTATCCTGAACCTCTCACTTTCATCTGCCAGATAAGGCTTAGCGACATCGCCGCACTCGACCCCTACGGCTTACTACCAAAGAAGGGTATGCTCTATTTCTTTGCCGCCATCGACTACTTTCTCGGCGAGGAATCGCCACTCGACTTGCCGCTGCACAACTATAGCGGCCCGCTTATCCGCGTGATCTATAGCGAGCAGGAAGATGGGCTTAAACCCTACGAAATCACGTGGGAAGGCAGCGACGAGAGCATCTTCCGCGATGCCGAGGCGATTGACTTCGATGTGACCGACGGCTCCTACGACGTGTTCTCCCACGGCCTCTACGGCGAAGCCATCGACTGCGTTGCCGACAGCTACCCCAACCTCATTCCGCTCCTTCGCATCGAGGAAGACGAGCGCTGGGGGCTGCGCTTCTACGACTGCGGCACCATGTATTTCCTCATCTCGCCCGACGACCTCCGCGCCCGCCGTTTCGACCGCACCTCAATCGAAGTGTTCTTCTACTGACCCCCCCACAACATCTATTAGTCCCATTAGACTAATTAGCCCTAAAAAATTAATGAGCTAAAAAATGATATAATAATCATTAATTGTGTTTTGAATTCTAAGAATTGTTGCTAATTTTGTGTGATATTGTTGTATCGTCATTACAAACCCAATAATTCAACAAAACTATATGGAAATTCTTGAAAATGACAGCCTGATTGTGAAAGCCAAGTCGCAAGGTGCTGAGCTGTGCAGCATCATCCGCAAAAGCGACGGCAGAGAATTCCTGTGGCAAGCCGACCCGAAATACTGGAAACGCCACTCCCCGGTACTTTTCCCCATTGTGGGTGCCCTGTGGAACAACAAGATGCACCAAGATGACGAAACCTACGTTATGACCCAGCACGGCTTTGCCCGCGACAGCGACTTTGAACTGCTCGAACAAACCCATGACACGATTTCATACGTGCTTCGCGCCAACGAGAACACCCTGCGCCACTATCCCTACAACTTTGAGCTGAAAATCAGCTATCGCCTCATTGACGAAACTGTGAAGGTGATGTGGCAGGTGCGCAACCTCGAGGAGAAGCGCATCATGCACTTCCAGATTGGCGCACACCCCGCATTCAACTATATGGACTACGACCCCGAGGCTGAACGCCAAGGCTACATAAAATTCGACTCCTCAGCCGACACCTACAAGCTATCAGTAATCGGGCAGAAGGGCTGCCTTGCCTCCTCGGGCGAGACGCTGAAGGCCACCGACGGCACCATTCGCGTGAACCGCCATACCTTCGACCACGATGCCATCATTCTCGAGAAGCGACAGGTACAATCGGTCACCCTAATAAGCCCTACACACGAGCCTTATCTGCGCGTGGCATTCAACGCCCCGGTGGTGGGAATATGGTCGCCGGCACACGGCAGCTTCGCCCCATTTGTGTGCATTGAGCCGTGGTACGGACGCTGCGACCGCGAGGACTACGAGGGCGAATTCAGCGACAAGGAGTGGATGCAGCACCTCAAGCCCGGTGCACAGTTTAATGCCGAATATCTCATCGACATTCTCTGAGACACTAAGCCTTACGGCTGTAGAGACACTTGCACAGAGCACTCCCCTACTTTTGCACAAGCGGCAATAGTGCCGAAAAGCGGAACGAACCTTTTTGTTACGAAATCGTTATGTTTTATAGCGAAATTGAGCAAAAAAGTGGACTATATGGCAAATTAAGGAATTTTTTCCTTAATTATGCAGTAGTGTATCAAAAAAATAACTAACTTTGCAATGGATTTCTGCAAGGAAATCATAGCTATGACAATTCATTAATTTCTTACATTCAATAAATTGAAGAAAATGGCAAAGATTGATTTAACTAAGTATGGCATTCAGGGAACTCCTGAGATCGTTTACAACCCTTCTTATGAGCAGCTCTTCATCGATGAGACAAATCCTGAACTCACCGGTTATGAGAAAGGCCAGGTAACTGAGCTTGGTGCTGTAAACGTGATGACAGGTATCTACACCGGTCGCTCGCCTAAGGACAAATTCATCGTTATGGACGCTACATCTAAGGACACTGTGTGGTGGACAAGCGACGAATACAAGAACGACAACAAGCCTGTAACTGAGAAGACTTGGAAAGCTTTGAAGGAACTCGCAGTGAAGGAGCTTTCTAACAAGAAGCTTTATGTAGTTGATGGCTATTGCGGTGCCAACCTTGCTACTTGCCTCCGCGTGCGCTTCATCGTTGAGGTTGCATGGCAGGCTCACTTCGTTAAGAACATGTTCATTCGCCCCACCGATGAGGAGCTTGAGAACTTCGAGCCCGATTTCATCGTTTACAACGCATCGAAGGCTAAGGTTGAGAACTACAAGGAGCTTGGCTTGAACTCTGAGACTGCCGTTGTGTTCAACCTCACTTCAAAGGAGCAGGTTATCATCAACACTTGGTATGGTGGTGAGATGAAGAAGGGTATGTTCTCTATGATGA
>CALZFJ010000312.1 GCA_945645715.1 uncultured Prevotellaceae bacterium
CTCAGTAAGTTGGTTAGTGGGGGTGTAGGCCTTTCCGTTCCAGCAGTCGGTCTGAGTGGGGTTCTGGAGCGGACGGATAACGTCGCCGCTCGGAGTAGTGCTTCCTGCAAGGAGGAACGATGTAGTGGCACGGATACCCTCACCGCGGGCTGCAGCCCAGTCGCGGAACTCCTTGTAGAGTCCGATGAAGCCCCAGCCTGAGATGTTGCCGTTGTTGGCGGGTCCCTGGAATACAAACCACTGGTCGGCATCTACCATGTCGCCCGAGCCATTGCCGAAGTCGGTGCACTGGCACTCGAAGAGCGACTCGTTGCAGAGCTTGCCGGGTATCTTGAAGAGGTTGTAATAGTCGTCGTAAAGCTCAAACTTCTTGCTGCTGATGATTTTGTCGGTAAGTTCCTTTACCTTTGCATAGTTGCCCATGTTGAGATATACCTTAGCTGCGAGTGCCATTGCCGAGTAGGCAGTCACGGCACCGAAGTGTTTGCTCTCGTTGGGGCGGATAAGCGGCATGTTGGTGTAGCCATACTCAAGGTCCTCAAGCATATAGCGGTTCACGGCATCGACAGTCGAGCGGGTCATGTCGGTCTGGCTGTTAGAGCGCAGGATAGTCACGGAACCGAAGCCCTGCACGAGGCGATAGTAGGCATAGGCGCGGAGGAATCGTACTTCACCGCAGTAGGTGTAGTAGTTCTTCATGTCGGCATCGCTCTTGATGTTCTCGGCATAGCTGTCGAGCGATTCAAGGGCTGCATTAGCCACTTTAATCATACCATAATACTGGTTCCACATCTCGTTCAAGCCCCAGAAGGAGTTGTCGTAGTTGTAGTTGCCCATATCTACCAGAGTAGCCTGGTCATCAACGCGTCCCGACCACACATCGTCGTCGCGGATGATAGAGAGAGGCCAGATAACCCAGTGCATGCCGCCGGTGCGCAGCTTTGCATACACACCCGATACAGGCATATACATATTGTCTAAGTTGGTGAAATCCACGCTGTTTTCCGGAACGCTGTTCTCCGGCTCTTTGTCGAGGAAGTCGCACGATGTAGTTGCAAGCAGCATTGCCGGCAACGCATATAATAATGCTTTTTTAAGAATATTCATTGTTCTCAATTTTTTTGTTGTTTTTTACTTTTATATTTTGAGGTTCTTCAGCAAGAAGTTAAGCCACTATGGTAGTACCACATCTTGCATCTTGCCTCATTTAGAAATCGATTTGCACACCGAGTGTGTAGGTCGAAGTCAATGGATAAACCTCTACGTCCCAGCCTTCTGCATCGCTAAGCTCAGGAGTGAAGGCGTTGGCTTTGAAAGTGGTGAATGGACGGTCGGCGGTTACACTCACGCGGATGCCGGGCAAAGTGTAGTTGCCCATCTTGATGTTGCGGAAGTTGTAGGCAAGAGTGATGTTCTGGATGCGGAAGTAGTCGGCGCTCTCCACGAAGTAGGAGTTCACTTTCTGGTCGCTCACGTTCCAGCCCTTCACGAGTGCTGCAGCCGACGGGTGCTCGTTGGTTGAGCCTTCGCCTGTCCAGCGGTTAGTGTATTGAGCCTCGTCGAAGTTGAAGTTTGATTGAGAGTAGCGCAAAGCACGCTTGCGGTTATACATCTGTGCGCCTGCCTGGCCGTAGGTGGTAAGTTCAAAGTCGAGGTTCTTCCAGCTCAAGCCGAAGTTGAGTCCGTAGGTAAGGTTAGGAATGTAGGCACCGAGAGTCTGGCGGTCGTTGCCGTCGATTACGCCGTCCTTGTTCACGTCTTCATACTTGAAGTCGCCCGGTACGAGACCGTTAGCCACAGCTACGGGGTCGGCTGCACACTCAGCATCGTTCTGATATACGCCCACCACCTTGAAGCCATAGAAAGAGTTCATTTCCTCGCCTACCATGTTGATGGTCTTGCCGCCCTTCACGTAGTCGGTACCGCCAAGGTCTTTCACCTCGTTCTTGAGGAATGAGAGGTTGAGACCGATGCTATACTTGAAGTCGTTGCCGATGCGGTCGCTCCAGTTAGCCGAAATATCGAAACCGGTGTTGAGGATTTCACCGTAGTTGCCGGCAAGCACATCGTTGCTGAAGGGGAGGCGCGGTGAAATCACGGCACGCTTGGTCATGCGGTAATACCAGTCGAGGTCCACGTTCAAGCGGTTATTGAGGGTCGAGAAGTTCACACCCACGTTGGTTTCATCTACAAGCTCCCACTTGAGGTAGCTGAAGTAAGATGTATTCTGGAAGCCGGGGATTGTGGTGTTGCCGAATACGCCCGATGCCTTGTTACCTGTGGCAATCGATGCGAAGCCGTCGCTTGCAGCCACGTGGTCGTTACCGAGGCGGCCCCAGCTTGCACGCAGTTTCAAGTAGTCAAGCACTTTCTGGTCCTGCATGAACGACTCTTGGCTCATTACCCATGCTGCACCTACCGATGGGAAGTAGCCCCACTTCTCCTGATACTTCGAAGAACCGTCGGCACGCATAGTGAACATGAGGAGGTACTTGCCTGCGTAGTCGTAGTTCAAGCGGGCGAAGTACGACTGGCCGCGGTAGCAGTATCCGTCGTCGCCGAGTGTCACACCGTCGGCATCACCCTGGCTCAGATACAAGTATTCATCCTTGCCTTCGGGCACGTTCGAAGCCTTGCCCCACAGGTAGCGGTATTGCTGCTGGCGCATAGAGTAGCCGAGCATTGCACCCACCTTGTGGTCGCCGAAGCGGTCGTTGTAGGTAAGGGTGTTATCCCAGATGTAGTTGTAGTAGTTTGTAGTGGATTTTGTGAGTTCAGAAACACTCTTCTGCTGCCAACTGCTCACATAGTAGGGCTTGATGTAGGTGCGTCCGCGAGTTCCTGTGTAATCATAGCTGTAGCTTGTCTTGAAATTCAGTTTTTCGGGGAGTATGTTGAATTGTGCGTAGAAGTTGCTGAGCACTTGGTAGTTCTCGTTGCGGCTGTTGTTGTATTGGGCAGTTGCAACGGGGTTGTAGAAGTTGCTTGTGAAGCCTACGCTTGCAGGAGAAGCGAATTTCTCGGGTGTAGCCTCTGCATTGTTTTCGTCATACACCGGATAGATAGAAGGAGCATTGAAAGCCT
>CALZFJ010000313.1 GCA_945645715.1 uncultured Prevotellaceae bacterium
TTGCCCTGAATCTTTTGCAAAGCTCATGAGTGTAGCCACATCGCCGAAGGAGTAGAACATGAGAGTGTCGGCAGGCAGTCCGTCGCGTCCGGCACGTCCGATTTCCTGATAGTAGCTCTCCATATTTCGTGGCATATTGCTGTGTACTACCCACCGCACATTGCTCTTGTTAATGCCCATTCCGAACGCTATTGTGGCGCAGATGATGGTGATGTCGTCGTTGAGAAAATCGCGCTGCACACGTTCCTTGGTCGATACAGATAAACCGGCGTGGAAGGCAGCGGCATTATATCCGAGCTGCACAAGTTGCTGCGCCATCTTCTCGGTGTTGCTACGGCTCAGGCAGTAGATTATTCCACTCTGTCCTTTGTGCTGTTCGAGGAAACGCACCAAGGCACGCATCTTATCCTTACCGCTGAGGTTGGGCACTACGCGGAGTGATAGGTTGGGGCGGTTGAATGACGAAATGAAAAGGCGAGCATCGGGAATGTGGAGTTGCTTCACGATATCTTCGCGTGTGAGTCGGTCGGCAGTGGCGGTGAGAGCCATGATAGGTACACCGGAAAATCGTTGCTTGAGTTGCGACAGGCGGGTGTATTCGGGACGGAAATCGTGCCCCCACTGTGAGATGCAGTGAGCTTCGTCAATAGCAATGAGGCTGATTTTAATGTCGGCTGACCAGGCATCGAGCTCGGCGAGCAGACGTTCCGGGGAGATGTAGAGAAGCTTGATGTGACAGGCATAAACTTCTTCGATGATTTCGCGATTGAAGGCATCGCTCTGAGTGCTGTTGATGGCAGCAGCCGGGATTCCGTTGGCTTGGAGGGCATCTACCTGGTCTTTCATCAGGGCGAGGAGCGGACTCACAACGATAGTGCAGCCATCGGAGATTAGAGCCGGAATCTGGAAGCATATCGACTTGCCTCCACCGGTGGGCATAAGTACAACGGCATCGCGGTGATTCATCACGCACTCAATCACATCGAGCTGCATGGGATAGAAGCTTGAGTAGCCGTAGAACCGCCTGAGCACGGCATGGGCCTTTGCTGATATATTTTCCATTTTGTCTTAGTCTTGATAGGGGCGTGGGGAGAGTAATTTGTATTCCTACTCAGTATTGTCGGGCGTAAAAAATATCTTAGAATGCGTTTTTCTCGCCTTTTATGGCGTTATAGACTGTGAGGAACACAATCTTGAAGTCGAGCATCATATTCCAGTTTTCGGCATACCACACATCATATTCCACACGTTTCTCCATCTGCCAGAGATACTCGGTCTGGCCACGGAGACCATGCACCTGTGCCCAGCCGGTTATTCCCGGCTTGATGGTGTGGCGGAGCATGTACTTGTCGATAAGGGCACTGTAGTCCTGTGTGTGCTTAACCATGTGTGGACGCGGGCCCACAATCGACATGTCGCCACGCCACACATTGAAGAACTGTGGCAGCTCGTCGATGCTTGAACGGCGCAGGAAGTCGCCAAAGCGGGTCTTACGCGGGTCATTTCGGGTGGCTTGCAGCTTGTCGCTGTCCTTATTCACGCGCATGGTGCGGAACTTGTAGCACCAGAACTCTTTTCCGCGGTAGCCGGTACGCTTCTGACGGAAGAAAATCGGGCCCGGTGAGGATAGCTTGATTCCTATCGCCACCGGAATGAGCACGATAGGAGAGCAGATGAGTACAATTGTACTTACCACTAAATCGAAGGTGCGCTTTGCAAGGCGGTTGGCAAAATTCTTGAGCGGATTAGGACGGAGGGCAAGTATTGGGATGTTGCCTACCGCAGATAGCTCGAATTTACGCGCGATCGACTTGTTGAACTGCGGCACGAGGTAGAAGTCGATGGCATTGTTGTCGGCAAGTTTAATCATGCGAGCCATCACATCTTCGTCGGTGATAGTGCAGTACATTTCATCTATTATATTATCCTTGATGAATTGCTCTACCTGATTGAGACGGCCGCTGAAATTGGCAATTGAGTGATTGTTATTTTCATCATCAAAAATACCGACAATGCGGTAGCCATAGCCACGGTCGCCAATCATTTCATCAATAAGATGCTGTGCCGGAGCCCCACCACCAATGATGATGATGCGCTTGAAATTGAAGCCGTGAGTGCGATAGAGCTTTAGAATCTTGCGGGAAGAAATCCACCAGATGCACAGGGCAATGGCAAATATCGAAAAGAACTTAACGTATTTGAGCGGATGAATCTCGATGTCGATAAACGAAATCATAGCGAACGACAGTGCTGCGTGAAGAATCACAGTGCGTAGTGCCTCGATGGTTACGCGGTCGGCAAACAATGCGCGTCGCTCATGAATGCGCGATGAAAACGACTCCACAATGCAGAAAGCGCCATTGAGAATGAGCCATATAGGCTTTGTGAAAAAGTCGCTTGAACCTAAGCAAAAAAAGAGTCCGAAAAAGATAATATTGAGAATGGCAAAATCAACTAATGTGAAAATGCCTCGAATGAATTGTCCATATCTTCCTTTTCTACTCACTCTCCGGGTGCTTTTTTGATGATTGTTTCTTTTATATATTTAACGATAACATGGTGCCGATATTGTGTGGAGAGAGGCTCAATATTTCAGAATTAATTACATTTTTTTGCCATCGATGACAGCTGGTGTGCGAGAATAGTTCTCAAGTGCTGAAACAGAGGCGTTTCCTGCTGAATCGAAGATGATTTTCAGGCTTAGAGCCGTAACCCAATTTGCATATTGCAGACGCACATTGAGCACTGACGATGATTCCCAGGCATAGCTGCCGGCTACAACAAACGTGCGGTCGATACCTGTGAATTTTCCTCGAGGCGATATGGAATAGGGTGGAGTGACTGTGGTGACTGTGTCGAGCCACTTGCGGTAGCCGAGTGGAACGGTGTAGGACTCGCCGGTGCTTAGCTTGATTGTAGCCGTCATTTGTTTATTGGCCTGTGAAAGCGATAGCTCGGAGAAGTTGAGCCGATTCTCTGCAAGAGATAAGGTTCGGGTGGTGCCATTTGCCATTTTGCTGCTTTTGGCTTTGCCGGAGGGTGTAGCGAGGGAGTACGATGCCGATTTGCGCTTTAAGGTT
>CALZFJ010000314.1 GCA_945645715.1 uncultured Prevotellaceae bacterium
TTATTGACGAGGGCACCACCTTGCACCATCACATGCTGACCGATATGGGAGAATTGGTGAATAAGAGCACCACCACCGATGACTGCAAAATTGTCGATTACTACCTCTCCTGCCACTTGAGTGGCATTTGACATGATCACGTTGTCGCCGATAACGCAGTCGTGAGCTACGTGGCAATAAGCCATAATAAGGCAGTTGCTGCCGACGACTGTCTTGCCTTTGGAAGCGGTACCGCGGTTGATGGTTACACACTCACGAATGGTGGTGTTGTCACCGATAATAGCCACGGAGTCTTCTCCACGGAATTTGAGGTCTTGAGGAACGCCCGAAATAACAGCACCGGAGCAAATGGTACAGTTTTTGCCAATGCGTGCACCCTCAAGAATAGTCACATTGCTGCCTATGCGGGTACCTTCACCGATTTCCACATTCTGGTCGATAGTGACAAATGGATCGATAACCACATTAGAAGCAATCTTGGCGGCTGGATGTACGTAAGCCAATGGTTGTTTCATAATATAAAATGATTAAAATGAGAATTATTTGTTTTTAATGATCTGAGCCATAAATTCAGCTTCAGAAACTATCTTATCGCCAACGAATGCGTAGCCTTTGAGTGTGGCGCAACCGCGGCGGATTTCAGTCATAAGCGAAACGTGGAAGATAAGAGTGTCGCCGGGAACTACCTTCTGGCGGAACTTCACGTTGTCGATTTTCATGAAGTAGGTAGAGTAGCGTTCAGGCTCATCGACCATGTTGAGCACGAGGAGACCTCCCACTTGTGCCATAGCTTCCACTTGCAATACGCCCGGCATAACAGGCTCCTGTGGGAAGTGACCCTGGAAGAATGGCTCATTGCCGGTGATATTCTTGAGACCAACAATGTGAGTATCGCCCAGCTCGATAATCTTATCGACGAGGAGGAATGGATAGCGATGGGGGAGAAGCTGACGAATGCGGTTCACGTCCATGATAGGCTCTGCGTTTGGATTATACACGGGAGCTTGAACGTCTTGGCGCTTCAGCTCGCGGCGAATCTTCTTGGCAAGAGTGGTGTTGATGGTGTGACCCGGACGTATGGCGATTACATGCCCCTTGAGCGGACGTCCGATGAGAGCTATGTCGCCGAGAACGTCGAGGAGCTTGTGTCGTGCCGGCTCATTGTCGAAGTTCAGCGGAGTGTTGTTGATATATCCGAGTTCACTCACGTGCTTATGTGGAACGCCCATAGTGTCGGCAATTTTGTCGAGTTCTTCCTGAGCGAGTGGAGAGTCGTAGATTACGATAGCATTGTCGAGGTCGCCACCCTTGATTAGGTTGGCATTGACCAGAGGCATAATCTCACGGACAAACACAAAAGTGCGGCAACCTGCAATTTCTTCATTGAATCGGTCGAGATTATTGAGCGAAGCAAACTGGTTGTTGAGTACAGGCGACTTAAATTCCACCATGGTATCGATGCTGAAATGGTCGTCGGGGAGAATGATGAAAGAAGAACCGGTGTTCTCATCGATAAGCTCGATTTTTTGCTTCACGATGTAGTAGTTTTTCTCGACAGCCTGTTCTTCGAAACCCACTTCGGCAATTTTTTCGGCAAACAATTTTGCGCTACCGTCGAGGATAGGAAGTTCGGGTGC
This sequence comes from uncultured Prevotellaceae bacterium, assembly GCA_945645715.1. GTDB lineage: Bacteria > Bacteroidota > Bacteroidia > Bacteroidales > Muribaculaceae > CALZFJ01. Next base: position 1,638 of record CALZFJ010000314.1, read on the forward strand.
GTTCACCTTGATAAGGCAGTTGTCGATTCCGGCAGCATAGAGTGAGGCGAGAGCGTGCTCAATGGTGCTCACACGAGCCTCACCGCGTCCGATGACGGTACCACGAAGAGTATCGACAACGTTTTCAGCGAGAGCCTCGATTATGGGGCTGCCTTCAAGGTCGATACGTTCAAACTTAATGCCATGGTTTTCGGGAGCCGGATTAAAAGAGGCTTCAATATTCAAGCCGGAGTGCAGACCTTTACCGGCTACAGAGAATGCGCTTTTTAATGTACGTTGCTTCATATCGTTATATTTTTATTTTTTTTTGAAAAAATCTATTAGAGCCTGTTAGTCGTTGAGTTTCTTTTTGATTTCGGCGACATCGGCAAATAGTGAGCCGAGCTTTTTCACCCATACAGCCTGGCGTGCGAAATCGCGTGCCGGCACGGCGGGGTAACCCATGAGAATGTTGTTGTCGTCCACGTTGTTGGGAATACCCGTTTGTGCTCCAATCTTGTTGTTGTCGCCTACGGAGATGTGTCCGGCAAATCCCACTTGACCACCTATCATGTTATGGCTTCCGAGCTTGGTAGAGCCGGCTATTCCGGTTTGGGCAGCGATAACGGTGTGCTCACCGATTTCAACATTATGGGCAACTTGAATGAGGTTGTCGAGCTTCACGCCTTGGTGGACGTGTGTAGAACCCATAGTAGCACGGTCAATGGTGGTGTTGGCGCCAATTTCCACGTTGTCGTCGATAACCACGTTTCCTATTTGAGCGATTTTTTCATATCCATTGGCAGTTGGGGCAAAGCCGAAGCCGTCGGCACCAATCACAGCACCGGCGTGAATGATGCAGCCGTTGCCAATGCGGCAGCCGTGATAGATTTTCACGCCCGGATATAGGATTACGTTGTCGCCGATTTTCACGCCATCACCCACGTAAACCTGGGGATAGATTTTCACATGCTTTCCGATGTAGGCACCCTTTCCGATGTAGGCAAAGGCACCGAGATAGATATCGTCGGGGAGAGAAACCCCGTCACTCACAAAGCTTGGCTGCTCAATACCCACTTTCTCGGTAGCCATCTGGCTGTTGACAAAGTTGAGCAGGTCGGCAAGAGTAGCGTAGGGGTCGGCTACGCGAATGAGAGTGGCATTGATTGGCTGTTCGGGCACAAAATCATTACGCACGAGCACTGCCGAGGCATTTGTAGAGTAAATATAATGGGTATATTTAGGGTTTGCCAAAAAAGTTAGGCATCCCTGCTTAGCTTCCTCGATTTTCGCGAAATTGTTGATAATGACATTTCTGTCGCCTTCAACCGTTCCTTTCACAAGTTCAGCCAATTGGCTTGCGGTTAATTCCATATTTTCTAATAATGAATATTTCAATTTGCAAAATTGCAAAAAAAAGCCGAGATAGCCAAGTGTTTGTA